>JANOVN010000024.1:0-1725 GCA_031417455.1 Hyphomicrobiaceae bacterium
CCAAGCAGCAGCGCCGCCATCCGCATCAACGAACCCACGTTCGCCTCGCCAATACCCATCGGCCCAGTCGCAACCGCACTGACCAGCGACAGGATCAACCCCACCCCCGTCAACGCCAGCACGAACAACGAAAACGGCAACCGGAACCGCCAATAGTGCAGCCCGACAACCGCCAACGATGCCGCAAACGCAGCGCTCGGCCCCAATTGCAGCCGCCCGACCGACCCCGCAGCGGAGGTCGCCAAGATCGCCACAATCAAAATACTCGGCGCAACCAGCTTGAGCTTGCCCGTCAAATACTCGGCCAACCCCCACATCGCGACCAAGCCCACAATGGGCCACGACCCGAGCGCAATCCCGAGCAACCCCACCCCAATCGCAATGAAAAAATCGTTGAACCCGCCCATCAGCCGGAAGCGCTCTTCCCGCCCCACCGCAAACACCCGCGCCTTGTGCCGCGCCACCGCGATCCCCTCGAGCGCACGCGCCTGATCCTGGGTGATGACGCCCGTCTTGACCGCCTCGGAAATGTCTTCTGCCCGTAGCATCGCGTCCCCACTTCAGTTTGGCGCAAACAGCTTCAACCCGATGATCCCGCCGATCAGCATCGCCAGACATACCATACGCATCATCGAGGCCGGCTCTTGATAGAACGCGATACCGATAATTACTGTCCCCGCCGCCCCGATCCCCGTCCACACCGCATACGCCGTCCCCAGCGACACCCCCGCCAGCGACCGGCTCAACAGATAGAAGCTCAGCACCCCAACGGCGATGCAAATGACCGACGGCCACAACTTGGAAAACCCATCCGTGTAACGATACAGCGTCGTCGCCGCGATCTCACACGCCCCCGCCAATAACAAATACGTCCAGGCCATATGCAGCATCACCCCAATTTCGTCATGGCCGCGAAGGCGGCCACCCACGACAACTCACCATGACATCGATCAATATCAACCCCGCCACCCGCTCGACATCACTTCCCCGACGCCAAGCTCTCCACCACCAGGTTGGTATTCGTATAAACGCAAATGTCGGCGGCGATACCCATGGCTTTGCGCGCTACGGCCTCGGCATCCATTTCAGAATCGATCAGTGCCCGCGCCGCCGCCAGCGCGAACATCCCGCCCGACCCGATGCCCGCCAAATGACCCTCCGGCTCCAAAACGTCGCCTGTCCCCGTCAGCACCAGCGTCGTCGACGCATCCGCCACGATCATCATCGCTTCCAGCCGCCGCAAATACCGGTCCGTCCGCCAGTCCTTGGCAAGCTCGACTGCCGCCCTGGTCAACTGACCGGGAAACTGTTCGAGCTTGGCTTCCAACCGCTCAAACAGCGTGAACGCATCCGCCGTCGCACCGGCAAACCCGCCGATCACATCCCCCCGTCCCAGCACGCGAACCTTCTTGGCATTGTGCTTGACGACGGTCGCGCCCAGGCTCACCTGCCCATCGCCAGCAATCACCACCCGCGAGCCCTTACGAACCGTCAAAATCGTCGTCATGCGCACTCATCCATCCACAAAGCCCTCAGCCTGTCACATAAGCCCGCAACCCCCATTCGGCAATCTCCGCACTTTTCCCTTGTAACTTGGAAATCTGCGACTCGGATATAGTCCGGGTTGCGGTGACGGGCGGGTGTCCGACAAACCCTGGGTCCTTGAAGACCGTGGGAGAGCGTGGTGCCCCGCCTGTCAATCCTTCGAACCCGAACAGTCGCCGG
>JANOVN010000025.1:0-6304 GCA_031417455.1 Hyphomicrobiaceae bacterium
CTTCGGCGTCCTCTTCGGCCAAGGTCGTCTGTTCGGCGGCCCCCGCCCGATGAAATCCGAAGTTCAATCCCCGCCGCAGCACTCTTATCCCTCCGCGTCGGCGTCCCCAGCCGAGTAATCGGTGGCTTGATTTGCCCCGCATACAACTTGTGGGTGGCGTTTACCTCCGCCTCTGTGGTGCCGATCCCGCAGCCACCCGGCGAACGGCCTGATCCCGTGTGACCGGTCACCGCCATCAACAGCGGACCGCCGTCGACGCACAAGTGGTGCACTGATCATCTTTGTTGCTCTCGATAACGCGCTGAAATCGCTCCTGCACTTGCGTGGTCAGCTTAGGGAATAAAGGCATACGCACCCACGTTCTTGGGTATTGCCAGCGTGCGTTGGCAATCCTTTCAGCGATTTTCTTATCCCTGCACCAGAGCGAGTGATTCTGACCATGCAATTCTCCATCAACAATTCCCTCCTCCACCGCCTCCACCGCGCGTCTCAAGTCACCTCCGAACGGTTGTCGACCGAGCTTGGCGATACCCGGCTGACCTCGCGTCAGCTGGTCGTCCTCGCCTCTATTGCCGCCGACGAAGGCGCCAGCCAGACCGCCATCGGGGCCGCGACCGGTATCGACCGCTCGACCATGTCGGACGTCATCCGCCGGTTGACCAAGCACGGCCTCGTCGCCCGCAAACGCACCAAGGACGACGCCCGCACCTACGCCATCAAATTGACCGACGAGGGCGCGCGCGTCCTCCAAGCGGCAACGCCCGTGATGGAACGCGTCGAAGCCAACATGCTGGCAGCCATTTCCCCCAAAGACCGCGCCGACTTGATCTCGTTGCTGGGTTCGCTCATCGACCAGGGCGGTCAACCCCAACAAGGCGTCCCTTCCGCCAGCCGGTCATAAGGCTGGCGGGCCTTCCCCCATCGGTGCAATCCTGGTAGGCCACGAAAAGCCATAACAGGACGCTGCCCCATGATCGAAATTGTCACCTCCATCGCCCCCATTGCTGCGGGTAAGGTTGCCTGGTTCGTCGACATCTGGGGCGTGATGCACAACGGCATCGCCCCCTTCGACAGCGCAGTCGTTGCCTGCCGCACCTTCCGCCAGCACCATGACGGCATCGTCATCCTCGTCTCGAACGCGCCGCGCCCCAACACTGCGGTCCAAGCCCAACTCGACCGCATCGGCGTCGCCCGCGAGGCCTACGACGCCATTGTGTCGTCCGGCGACACCTCCCGCGCGCTGATCGCAGCCCTCGACGGCGCACCGCTCTTCCACTTAGGCCCCGACCGAGACCTCACCCTCTATGAAGGCCTCGAAGTCACCATCGCCAGCCCTGCGGAAGCCCAAACCATCGTCTGCACCGGCCTGTTCGACGATGAAACCCAATGCCCTCGCGACTACCTCAAAGCGCTGACCGCGTGCGCTGCCCGCAACGTGCCGATGATCTGCGCCAACCCCGACCTCAAGGTCGAGCGCGGCGGCAAGATCGTCCCTTGCGCGGGCGCGGTCGCAGCCCTCTACGAAGACCTCGGCGGTAAAGTCGCTTACGCCGGCAAACCCCACCTGCCAATCTACGAAGCAACCTTCACGCTTCTCAACGAACTCGCCGGCCGCCCCGTCTCAAAGACTGAAATCCTAGCCATCGGCGACGGCATCAAAACCGACATCGCAGGTGCTGCCCTCGCGGGCATCCCCTCTCTCTACATCGCCAGCAACGTCCACCTCTCAGGCTCCCCCCTAACCCCCGCCTCCCTAGCGACCCTCTTCCCCGATCCCTCAATCCAACCCCTCGCCGCCATGACCGCGCTGAGCTGGTGACGCGGTGCCCCACCCCGCTCACTCCATCACCGGGCTTGCTTGCCCTCGGGCTCGACCCGAGGGACCCGGCCATCCACGAGCCGCACGGTTAGCCTGAGTCTGTGGCGTAGATGGCCGCCTCGTAGGGCGGCCATGAAGTGAGATTGCCGTGGACCTCAGGTGCCTGGAATTGGAACGGCCCGTAAGGAACGCGCCGCAATCATCGCCCTCTCAATTATCGTTGTCTTGGCGAACGCCGGGCCTTAACCAATTGTCGGGCAAGACTAAAAGCAAACCACTATTCAGAAACGTCCTCTCCATAGATAACGTTTCCGTGATTGCAGTTGGCAGCAATAGACAATCTGGACATTGCATAGTATGCTGACATTCTAAATGAAATCGTTATGGTTCTATTGCTGACTTCATTCTTTCAGCTAAGTCGGCGCTATTAGATTGTTGGGGCCTTTGTCTAGTATTTAAACATTACGCGGTGCATTATGAAAAGACTAGCAACCATTTTGTTTTCTTTAGCATGCTTGTCCGTTCCATCTTTGGTTCAAGCTCAGGATACCACAAAATTAATACTTGAAAAACTCACAAAGATTAGCGAATGGCTCGATGTCAAAGACGTTCCACCAAACCAATCGCTGCACGCTGATATATCGGCTATAAGGCAACAAACTCAAGGACTTGCAGGCGCAATCGCTAAGCTCTCTTCACCAGCTCGCGCTGTATACCTAACTACGCCACCAGGAAAAAATGAGTTGGTCGCGTGTTCATTTTGGAGTGAACGCAAAAACGTCAATGCATTCAATGATTGCTTAGGTTATGCAAATCGTCATTTGACAGATGCTGAGATTCTTGCCGCGCTCATAACGGGCTTTTGTTCGCATACTATAGGGTTTTCCAAAGGTGGCGTTATCGCCCACACTAAGAAAGACACTGGCATTGCTAAAGATTATCAAATTACCGCTGCGGTTTGCAGTGATTGAGCGAATCCTAGCGTAAATATCGCACTCGGCGGATTTGGAGATACACGTCGTTCGCGACTGAGCCGATGTTCCGGCAATGCGGTTTTGGGCGCGACATAGTGTGCAATCTCCGATGAATCTCCGCTTCATCCAAACCGTTCCCCGAAACGATAATCAAGTCGCGGCACAGCACCGAGGCGCGCAACAAGCTGCTCGATTCCGGCAAGGTTTTCTGCAGGGCGCTGCGAGTTCTCCGCCCCGAAGTGCAATTCAGCAAGCACAATGCTGGAGATGCAGAGTTGGTCAGCGTGCCGGTTAAACCGCCCGGCCAGCTTTGAGGTGGCGTCAGATTTGAGCACGCGCACACACAGATTGGTGTCGAGCATGTAGCGCAGCGCCATTACAACGGCTCGCGCTCTTCGAATTCGCCTTGGTCGCGTTCGGCAAGAAAATCGTCTGATACATGCGGACCGGCGGCGAAAAACGAATCCCACCGTTGGCCAACTGGGCTGATGATGCGGCTGTTACCGATCTTGATAATCTCGACTTCACGCACGCCTTCGGGGAATGCCACGTCTTTTGGCAAACGGACAGCCTGAGTCTGGTTGCTTTTGAATATCACAGTTGTAGTCGGCATGATTCACCTCGTATATGTCCAAGGTGGATATACCAAAATTTGTTGCACGAAGCCAGCGCCCTTAACGTCCCTTAACGTCCCAAAAAGGGAGGGGGTTTGGGGGAACACGTTCCCCCAATTGGGTGCGGGCGAAAGCCCGCCGCGATGCGCCTCGTGAGAGAGGGCGATTTCCGCGACTTGTTTACTTGGGTCCCGGCCTTCGCCGCGTCGACGTTGCCTGAGCGACGTACCAAGCAACGCCCCCCTACAACTCGCTCGCCATATACTCGGGCAACCAGCTTTCATGCTTCTCCCGCAACTCGCTCAGCGCCAGCGCCGTTTCGCCCTTAAGCGCAATTGCATCGCCGCCCACGCGCCCGATGATCCGCGTCGGCAACGCGAGCAACCGCGCCCGCTCGATCACGTCCTCGGCGCGCTCGGGCGATACTGACACGACATACCGGCCCTGATCTTCGCCAAACCAGATCGAATGCGCGGGCAACTTGCCTTCGTACGGGAATAGCTCGACACCCATGCCGCCGCCGTCTACGCCGCCCGCCAGCGCCATCTCGGCTACCGTCACCAGCAACCCGCCATCGGAACAATCGTGAACCGCTGAAACCAGCCCCTGCCGGATTAACGCGCGCACCAGCCGCCCCGCCTTCAACTCGTCGGCCAGATCGACCGGCGGCGGCGCGCCTTCGAGCTTGCCGGTGATGATGGACTGATACAGCGACTGGCCGAGCCATCCCTGCTCGCGCCCGATCAGTAGCAGCAGATCGCCCGCACGCTTCAGTTTCAAGTCCGCCGTCTTTGATACGTCGGGGATCTTGCCCACGCCGCCAATCGCTGGCGTCGGCGGAATCCCAACCCCGTTGGTTTCGTTGTAAAGCGACACGTTGCCCGACACGACCGGATAGTCGAGCACGCGGCACGCTTCCGACATGCCCTTCACGGACGCCACGAACTGCCCCATGATTTCGGGCCGCTCGGGGTTTGCGAAATTCATGTTGTCGGTGATCGCGAGCGGATCGGCGCCCACCGCGCACAGGTTCCGCCACGTCTCGACAACGGCCTGCTTGGTGCCCATTTCAGCGTCGGCGGTGACATAACGCGGCGTCACATCGCAGGTCGCGGCAATCCCTTTCTGCGAGCCATGCACGCGCACGATGGCAGCGTTCCCGCCGGGCCGCTGGATCGTGTCGCCCATCACCATGTGATCGTACTGCTGCCAAATCCACGACCGCGAACACAGTGCCGGATTGCCCATCATCGTCACCAGCGCGCCGAGATTGGACGCGGGCGCCGCCACCCACTCGGGTTCGATCTTTTTTGGCGGAACAACCGTGTACCAAGGCCGCTGATAGAGCGGCGCGCTGTCGGCCAGCGTCGCGACAGGAATGTCGGCTTCGACCACACCCTTGTGCTTGATGATCATGCGGCCCGTATCGGTCGTCTTGCCGATCACCGCGAAATCCAAACCCCACTTTACAAAGATCTTTTCCGCATCGGGTTCGCGGCCCGGCTTCAGGATCATCAACATGCGCTCTTGGCTTTCCGAGAGCATCATCTCGTAAGCCGTCATACCGGCTTCGCGCTGCGGCACGTCGTCGAGGATGAGTTCGATGCCGACCCCGCCCTTGTCGGCCATTTCCGACGTCGAACTCGTCAAACCCGCCGCGCCCATATCCTGGATCGCGATGATCATGTCGGTTGCCATCAGCTCAAGGCACGCCTCGATCAGCAGCTTTTCCGTGAATGGGTCGCCGACCTGAACCGTTGGGCGTTTCTCAGCCGAATTCTCGTCGAACTCAGCCGACGCCATCGTTGCACCGTGGATACCGTCGCGCCCGGTCTTGGAGCCAACGTATACGACCGGCAGCCCGACGCCCTTGGCGGCTGAATAAAAGATCTTGTCCGTCCGCGCGAGGCCGACGCACATCGCGTTGACGAGGATATTGTTGTTATAGCCCGCGTCGAAGTTGGTTTCGCCGCCAACGGTCGGCACACCGACGCAGTTGCCATAGCCGCCAATGCCCGACACGACGCCGGAAACCAGATGCCGCGTTTTGGGATGATCTGGCGCGCCAAACCGCAGCGCGTTCAAATTGGCGACAGGCCGCGCGCCCATCGTGAACACGTCGCGCATGATCCCGCCGACGCCAGTGGCCGCGCCCTGATACGGCTCGATGTAAGATGGGTGGTTGTGCGACTCCATCTTGAACACGACGCAATCGCCATCGCCCAGATCAACCACGCCGGCATTCTCGCCCGGCCCCTGGATCACCTGCGGTCCCGTAGTCGGCAACGTCTTCAGCCAGAATCGCGAGGACTTGTACGAACAGTGCTCGCTCCACATCACCGAAAAGATGCCGAGCTCCGTCATCGACGGCGCGCGGCCCATGATAGCCAGTAACCGCTGATACTCATCCGGTTTGAGCCCGTGTTGGGCAACGATCTCGGGCGTAATAGGCGTCATGACGGGCGCGTTCATCGGTGGACGGTTTCCTTCAAACATTCTTCGCGCGCTTATAACTGCCTGCCAGGCTTTTGTCCTGCCAGCAGATGAGGGCGAACTGCCGCTTGCGACGCGCATAGTGTGAACAGGTGATGACGAGATCACTGCAAGATAAGTCAGGACTTTGAACGATAGTCCCGGTTTGGACTGGTCTTGGTTACCCCTTGGGCCTGGCAGAGGTCGCCACCGGGTAGGTTCTAGTCAGTTTCATGAACCACCGATCCCTCTGCAACCTCCCGTCCCATCGGCACTAGCAGCGCGCCCTGACAAATACGCCGCACCTACCCACCTGAGCTGTGGCGGCTTCGCGCTGCACCAATCGCATTGCTGCGGTGCAAACATGTACGTTTGCATAGACGGCTCATGGGGTTAAATTCCGCTCAGTCCAACGGTGGCGCGGT
>JANOVN010000026.1:0-3552 GCA_031417455.1 Hyphomicrobiaceae bacterium
AATACCGTCGCGCAGAAGTTCTGACTCTTTGGTTCGTCGGCTGCGCGACGGTATTCTCCTTTGTTTGCGCGTGGCCGCCCCACCAACCCCACGCGCGGATACCAGCGCGCATAAGTCAGAACTTATGCCCGCTGGTATAAGTTCTTGTTTGGTCGCATTTTCGTCATCGCGCAGCGATGCTCCGCATCGACGCCGAACCGGTATCCACTTCGGTCGGAAAATGCTCTAGAGCACGTTCGCTCTTGATTGAATCAAATTCAGCGTGCGAACGCGCTCTAGGTCTTTGCTTTTAAAGACTGATTCACGTTCTCGATGTCCGCAAATGCTTCCATCTCAAACGATCAGGCTCTAGCCGGGATCAGAAGCGTTTGGTCAGCGTCAGGGCACCGGAGTGGGCGGTGTAATCGTGGAGGGGGATCGAGCTGTCGTTGATCGTGTAGGTGTACTGCAGCATGGGCGCCAGGCCGAAAATTGCGAAATCGCGCTTGGTGAGATTGAAACTGAGGTCATAGCGATCATCGTGGCGCTTTTGCGTGAAGCCTGGATAGAGGCCGTCGAAGCTCGTCTCGGTGTAAAGTCCCTGCGTGTAGAGGCTGAGCCCCAGCGGGAACTCGCGATAAACGCCAACACCGATCGCCTTGCTGGAATTATCGAGATGTTGGCGGCCGGTCTCTTCCTGGCCCAGCGTTCCCAGCACGCGCATGTAGGTGAGGCTGTCGAAATGATGGTCGAAGCGGGCCGATGCAAAGCAGAGGTGGCCGTCCTGATAGGTCAGGTTGGTTGCGTTCCAATTATCGTTGAACCGGCGTGCGCTGCAACCGGCGTCGGCAAACATCAGGTCGGCGGCTGACAGGCTCATGCCAGCCGAGACAAGCCCGCCAAAGGACAGGGCATATTCGGTGTCAGCCAGCCAGCGATGATCGAACGTCGCGTATGCGCCGACAAATCCTCCGTTGAAGCGATACTTCGGGCCAATGGATCCGTTGACCAGAGTGTCGTTGAATTCGTCGTCCTTATAGCGCTTGGCCTGGGCGCCGCCGGTGACGATAAGGTCGAGCTGGCCGGTCAGAGGATGGCGGTATCCAGCCTGGAAGCCGCCGACCACGCCAACGCCCGATTTCTTGATGTTGCGGTCAGACAGCTGAAACGGGAGGCCGTTGACGGCGACGGTGCGTTCGGTCGCGCCTTGGTTGACGTTGGTCGATGGGGCAATCGTGAGAAAGGCCGTGAAGTCCCATCGGCGGCGGCCTTCGATGGCGTTGATGTAATTGCGGACGACGCTTTCAAGGCCAGGATTGGCGCTCGCACCACCAAGCACCAGATCGAAGTTGTGGCGCGCGCCCTCATCTTCGTTGACGACGTAGAGGGTATGCGCCAGCTCCAGGCGGACGCGCGTGAATTCAGGATGATTGGCCAGAACTTCGCGGAAGATCGCCACCGCATCGGCATTGCGGCCCTGCCCGCGCGCGACCATGCCCTGATAGAAGCGTTTAATCGCCTGATCGCCCGAATGGGCATATTTCGAGCTCTCCAGCAGGCGGCCGGCCACGTCGAACTGGCCGCCCTGGAGCAGCTGTTCAATGGTCAGGAATTGCTGTTTGGGTGTCAGGCTTGGCCAGAGGCTTTGAACCTGATCGATGGTGTAGGTGTTAGGTTGGGCCGCCGCTGGTGGCGCTTTTTGAGCTTGCTGGGCTTGTGCGGGCTGGGCGATTCCCATCGTCAGGACAGCGACCGTCAGCAGCAGCGCGCCATGAAAATCAGCGTGGCTACGCAATGACTTGAGCGCAACCCGTAAGGACTGCGCCCAAGACCTGCGGGGTTTTCCCCGCGCATCCTGCATCTGTTGATGCACCAACGCCATTTGACCTCTTCGTAGACACACGTGCGTCAAGCCAGCAGCGGGTTACTTTTTGCCGCCGAAGCCGCCGATGAGCGTCGTGTTGGCTCCGGTGCCGGGGCCAGTGCCCGGTGCTGTCCCTTGGATACGAAGAACGCCCGTGGTTTCGGCAGCGTTGGGACCGAAGAAGCCGCCGATCATCTGACCCGATGGCCCGCCGGAAATGGCCGCGGCACCAGGCGCTGTCGCTGCGGCCGTGTACTGCGCGGTGCCGCTATAGGACGAACCGCTCATGGTTCCATCCAACTTGACGCCGTAGGGTTGGGCGATGCCGCCGCCGTTGTGGTCGGAGCGCTCCATGTTGTAGATGTTGCCACCGACCTTGCCTGAGCCGAAACTGGCGGCCATCGACAGTTGACCTGCAAGATCGGTAGCTGTTCCTGGGCCGCCGTCCGGGCTTGTCATCGGTCCAGTCTGAAGCGCCGTGCCGCGGAAATAGCCGTTGTAGGTCGCGTTGACATTCGCGTTCTTGAGGGCGGTCATGTCAGCGGCCGGGGTCGCATTGCCACCATAGAAGATTCCAAGCGTGACCGAACCCGAGGGTGCGCTCGTGATTGGACCGCCGTCAGAATTGAAACCCGTCACTAGGAGGGACAGAGCCTGATCGCTGTATTGTCCGATGTAGGAATGCTGCAGCCCATTCGTACCTCCCCACGGATTGATTTTGCCCGTTTGGTCGATCCAGGTATCCTGGTTGATCATTGCTCCCTTCAGCAAGACGGGCGTCGCGCCGGCAACAACGGTTTTTTCATCGACGAGCTTACCGCCTTGGGTGGCGACAAAACTATCAAAGTCGACGTTGGGCGAACCGCAGTTGGCAGTGCCGGGGGTGCAACCTCCAGTGAGGACATACTGCTGACCGCTGATCGAATTGTTGGGCACGCCGCCCGCACCACCCGTAATCGTCGCGCTCACGGGCCGCGTGTAAACGGCCTTGGGCGAGGAGCCGCTTGGCTGCTGGGCCAGCTCATCCTTGACCCACTGAGGCACGCTTGCGTTTGTTGCCGGGCTTGCAACCTGGGACCAAGATCCGGGCGCGCCGAACGCTACGGTCGAGCCGGTATTCGGCGACTTTCCGGCGATGGCACCGGTCGTAACGTCGGGAATGGAGATGAGGAAGGCGTTGCCTTGCGCCGCAGCTGTCGTGGTGGTGGTGGTCGTGGTGGTGGTCGGTGTTGTCGTGGTGGTCGTGGTGGTGGGTGTCGTCGTGGCGGGCTTAGCTGTGGTCGCTACGATCGCTGCCGGTGAACCGCCGCCACCACCGCCGCACCCTGAGACCAGAGCAGCAACCAGAACAGCGGACGCAACCTGCGCATAGTTATGGTTCATAGCGACCCCCAATATAATTTCAGCCCACGAATTTTTTAACAATTTATTCATCAGCGTGCGTATGTCAATCGATTCGCTCTAGTTCCCGTACAAATCTTCCGGGTTGTCACATGTTTTCTTGCCAACGGGAGACCGAAAGTAGGAGAACAGGGGGCTGACTAGATCTCGTTGCGCAGATGCATGAGCACGAGTTCGCCGGCGTTGGGAGCGCGGCGTGCGAGTTTTTTGCGGATGGACTCGGCGTCGACTTTGGGACTGGCGGGGGCTTCGGCCTGGACGGCGGCACTAAAGGAGGCCACGGCTGGCACGTGAGGCTCAGGCACCGG
>JANOVN010000027.1:0-27075 GCA_031417455.1 Hyphomicrobiaceae bacterium
AGCGTTCCGCCGTCTGCTCGACGATGTGGAAAATGGTGTCACGGTTTTCATGCGTCGCTGTGATGTCGAGGAAACAGAGTTCATCGGCACCGGCGGCATCATAGGCGCTGGCTGCCTCGACGGGATCGCCCGCGTCGATCAAATCGACGAAGTTGACCCCTTTCACGACGCGGCCATCCTTTACGTCCAGGCAGGGAATGATGCGGGTTTTGAGCATGAGCTTTGCGTATCCCGGCGCAGCGTTCGCGTCTACCCCGGCGTTCTTACTCTATGTATTCTTGGACGCCAGCAGATCGAGGGCGGCTTTGGGGTCGATGCGGCCGTCGTAGAGGGCGCGGCCGGAAATCGCGCCTTCGAGCATGGCGTATTCGGGCCGGGTCAGCGCTTCGATGTCGTCGATGGAGGCAAGGCCGCCTGAGGCGATGACCGGGATTTTGGTTGCGCGGGCTAGCTCGGCTGTTGATTCAAGGTTCAATCCGGCCAAAATGCCGTCGCGGTCGATGTCGGTATAGATGATGGCCGACACGCCGACGTCTTCGAAGCGGCGGGCGAGGTCGATGGCGGTCAGCGTGCTGGTTTGCGCCCAACCTTGAACGGCGACTTTACCTCCCTTGGCGTCGATGCCGACGGCAATGCTGCCCGGGAAGGCTTGGCATGCCGCCTTGACGAGTGCCGGGTCGCGAACCGCGACGGTGCCGAGGATGACTCGGCGCAGGCCTTTGCCCAGCCAATGCTCAATTGTTGCAAGATTGCGGATGCCGCCGCCGAGTTGGGCTGGGATCGTGATCGCCTTCAGGATCGCTTCGACTGCTGCGCTGTTGACTGGCTTACCCTCGAACGCGCCGTTGAGGTCGACCATGTGGAGATATTTGAAGCCCTGGCGTTCGAAGGTCAGCGCCTGGGCCGCCGGGTCATCATTGAACACGGTCGCCTCACTCATTTCGCCGAGCTTCAAGCGAACGCACTGGCCGTCTTTCAAGTCGATGGCAGGGAACAGGATCACGGGGCGCTTTCGAGGCTGCTAGATGGCGCCATAAGAACAAAATGCGTCCGCGCCATCAGAATGCTATGATGTAGCGCGATGAACAACGACAATAGCCAAGCGTCAACCCCTGAGAGTCTCATGCCTGTCGTGTTCCTCGATCCGCCTCCCGCCAAAGCCGCCCGCCGCCCGCTCACCGAGGCCGACGCTATCGACATCTGGGTCGGGCGGTGGCTGCGTGTACCCCGCAAGGAATTGCTTCGGCGTTATGCCTGCGATCCGCGACGCCTCTATGAAATCTGGGAGGGTACGCACTTTCCAGGTAGCCGAGCAAAGGCGCTCGAACGTCTCGCTCAAAACCATCCCGGGCTCCTTGAGCGGATCGATCCCGGCGCGCATCGCCGCATTGCAAAGACACCTCACCCCGACCAAATGCGGCTATTCGACTGAACTCTTTTTAGCTCAGGGCCCAAGGGCGCTTCATCGATGCCGAGCATCGCGATGCGGTGACGCGCGCTGCTCGCTCCCTGACGCTTCGGGTGAAGTCCAATCGGCCTGCGTTCGCGAGTTTGACGCAGCCGTTCTGGATTGAGATTAAAAAGAGAACAAAACGCATCCATAGGCTAGACTTCTAGAACGACTCGTGCGATGTTCCTGTTGTGTTCAGCGCTGCGGGAACTGGCCGTAAACCTTCCCGGAAGTTAACGACTCAAAAAAGCCGCGTGATGCGTATGTTCTGCCCCGATCAAAGAACGCCCCCAACCTGTGAGGCTCTCCATGCGCACCCTTCTCATCTCCTACGATCTCGCCAAGCCCCACCGCAACAAGCACATCCTGGCTCAGGAAATCATGGGCCTGGGTACGCGTTGGGCGCGCCCGCTTGAGCAGACTTGGTACGTCTCGACCGAGCGCGACGAAATTGAAGTCGAAGCAAAGCTCGCCGAGCTGCTCGATGCCGACGATGGCATGCTGATCCAGGCGGTCAGTGAAGAGGCCGTGCTGTCGAACGCTCAGATCCGCTGGTTCCGTCAGCGCCGCGCCGACACCGGCACTGCCGAGATGACCAACGTCATCGCGTTCCCGCTCGTCACCGCGCCGCCCGCTCAGGCCGAGCTGCCGCTCGACGACATGAACGACAGCGCGGCTGCTTGACTGGCTTGTTCAGCGGCTGGCAGGGTGATTGCCCTACGGTCGCCACGACAGAAAATTCGAGATGAGCCGGAGGCCTAGGGTCTGGCTCTTCTCGGGATGGAATTGAGTCCCGGCGATATTGCCGCGTGCAACGAGGGCGGTAATCGAACCACCGTAATCGGTTGTGGCGACGACCATCGCGGGATCGGTTGCGTAGAGTTGGTAGGAGTGGACGAAGTAAGCGTGCAAGCCGTTGTCGCCCATAGCGATGCCGGTCAGTAGCGGATGTGGCGGTGTTGCGTTGGTCGTGTTCGTCGGGTTTGTGTTCGTCGGGTTTGTGTTCGTTGCGTTTGTGATTGTTGGGTTGGTTGCGTTGGTCGTATTCGTTGGGTTGAGCGTGTTCCAGCCCATGTGCGGGATTTTCAGGGCGAGGTTGGAGGGTGTAATCGCCCGGACCTCGCCCGGGATCCAACCGAGCCCTTCCGTCGTCGTGAATTCCAGGCCGCGCGTGGCCAACAACTGCATGCCGACGCAAATGCCTAAGAAGGGCCGGGCCCGGGTGATGACCGCATCCTCCAAGGTTTCGCGCATGCCCGGCACCGCCATCAGGCCCGCCTTGCAATCAGCGAATGCGCCGACACCGGGCAGAACGATGCGGTCCGCCTTGGCGATTTCGGCAGCGTTTGAGGTGACGAGGATACGGGTCTGGGCGTTGCTTTCCCGGGCCGCGCGCTCAAAAGCCTTCGCCGCCGAGTGGAGGTTGCCTGAGCCGTAATCGATAATGGCGACGGTTTGCATTGATGGTTCCTCGTGCGCTTCGCGCGTAGGGCTATCGCCCTACAACCCATTCGTCTATGCGAAGCATAACTTCGGTATGACGGGTGACCCCTCGAACTCCCCACTTCTTGGGCCTAGTCTTGGGCCTAAAAAAGAAGGAGGTTTGGGGGAAGACATTCCCCCAAACGGGTCAGGGCGGTCGCCCGTTCGCGATTGCGAAATACCTAAAAACCAGATCTACCAAGGCCGCCAGCGCGATTTGGTGGGCGTGGGAGCGGCAATGGCTGGGTGATCTGTGCTTTGCGGGGCGGGTTGGTGCGACGTGCGCAGCCCTGAAATCATCGGTTGATGGCTGAGCCAATCTTCAAAAAAGCGGCGTTCGCATTCGTTGCGGGTGCGGCCCACGACGGTGCCGACGGTCGACCAGCCTCTGGCATCGAGCGAGGCGCGCTGGAGCTCGCTGTATTCGAAGCCGACGATGACATGGAGTGCGATGACGGCGAGCGTGATCCAGGCGGGAGAAGCCCCAACTGCGGACAACAGCGCGCAGGTGGCGGCCAGCGCCACGACATAGGTCGCAAGGCCAACCCACAACTGAGATCCAAAAAGCATGAATGGGGCAAACAGCGCCGCCGACCAATGGAAGCCGTCGGACACGAACGTCAGGTGTTCGGCCCGGTCGATACGGTCGGCTGTGGGATTTTCTTGCTCATGAACAGTGAAGACCTTCATACCGACAGGGTCCCCTTGGTCGAAGGAACACGCCCGGCCTGGCGCGGGTCCAGCGTTATGGCGGTGCGGAGCGCGCGGGCGAGGCCCTTGAAGCAGGTTTCGGCGATGTGGTGGTTATTATCGCCGTAGATGTTGGCGATGTGCAGGGTAATTCCGGCATTCTGGGCGAAGGCCTGAAACCACTCCTTGAACAGTTCAGTATCCATCTCGCCGAGCTTATCGCGGCTGAATTTTACGTCCCAGATCAGGTAGGGGCGGCCCGAAACGTCGATTGCGACGCGGGTCAAAGTTTCGTCCATCGGCAGGTGAACGTCGGCGTAGCGAGCGATACCAGCGCGGTCGCCCAGCGCTTTGGCGAGCGCTTGGCCCAACACGATGCCGCTGTCTTCGGCGGTGTGGTGATAATCAATGTGCAGGTCACCCTTGGCTGCGAGCTTGATGTCAATCAGAGCGTGGCGGGCCAACTGTTCCAGCATGTGATCAAGAAAGCCGATGCCGGTCTTGATGTCGTAGGCACCCGTTCCATCGAGCGCAATGGTCGCTATGATGTCGGTTTCCTTGGTTTTGCGGGCAATCGTTGCTGTCCGTGTCACGTCGGTGGGTATCCGTTGGTTGTTATTTTACCGGAGTTCTTTAACAGGTTCGCATTCGTGGGACCAGAGATCGCCTGTTTGCATTCATGGGATTGCAATCATGGGGCCACATTCGTTAAGGAGCGCATTATGACCACCGCCAAGCCGAATGCACGTCCCGCCAATCCGAATTTCTCGTGCGGCCCGTGTGCCAAACGTCCGGGTTGGAGCGTGGACGTGCTGTCATCGGCGTTGCTGGGGCGGTCGCACCGGTCGGCTGAAGGCAAAGCGCGACTGAAGCTCGCCATCGACAAAACCAAGTCGGTGCTGGGTGTTCCTGCGGGATTCGAGGTCGGGATCGTGCCCGGGTCCGACACCGGAGCGTTCGAGCTTGCCATGTGGAACCTGCTTGGGCCGCGCGGCGTGGACGCGCTCGCCTGGGAAAGTTTCGGGCAAATCTGGCTGACCGACCTCGTCAAGGAATTGAAGATTGCCGATGCGCGGACGTTTTCGGCTGAGTTCGGGCGGTTACCGGATTTGTCGAAAGTCGATTTCTCGCGCGACGTGCTGTTCACGGCGAACGGAACGACGGCGGGCGTGCGGCCCATCAACTACGATTGGATCCCGGCGGATCGCGAAGGCTTGACCCTGGTGGATGCGACCTCTGCGATCTTTGCGCAGCCCATCGACTGGTCGAAGGCCGACGTGGTCACCTATTCCTGGCAAAAGGTGCTGGGCGGGGAAGCTGGACATGGGATGCTTGTCCTGAGCCCGCGCGCCATCGAGCGGCTGGAGACCTATAGGCCGACATGGCCGCTGCCCAAGCTGTTCCGCATCACCAAAGGCGGGAAACTCGACCGGGCGATCTTCCAGGGCGAGACGATCAACACGCCGTCGATGATGTGCGTGGAAGACTATATCGATGCGCTGGTGTGGGCCGAGAAGATCGGCGGATTGCCGGCAATGTATGCGCGGGCGGACGCCAATTCACAGGTACTGTACGACTGGATGGACAAGAGCGAGTGGGTGTCGTGTCTCGCAGCCGACCCGGCAACCCGCTCAAACACATCCGTGTGCATGACGTTTGCCGATCCTGTGGTGGCCAAGCTGCCGGGGGACGCGCAACAGGCCGTGGCTAAGGAACTGATGGCGCTGCTCGATGCAGAGGGTGTGGCGCGCGATATCTCATCGTATCGCGATGCGCCTCCCGGATTGCGGATCTGGACTGGGGCAACGGTCGAAGCGTCCGATCTCAAAGCTTTGACACCGTGGCTCGATTGGGCGTTTGGCGTTGCCAAGCAAAAGGTCGCTGGGGCGGCCTAAGCCCGGAAGTGCGCCGCTATGCTTGCGCGTGAATGACGACTTGGTTATTCCTGGCGAGACATATCGCAAAGTGTAACCCAGGGATTATAACATGCAACGACGTTATTTCGCGGCGCTGATGGCCACCGTTTTGATTGGTCTTGTGCCGTGCAGCGGCGCGTTCGCCCAAGTGGCTATTCCTGGAGTTCCGGCCACTAGCGCCGTCAAATTCATCATCGTGCAGTCGACAACGTCGACGCAGGACTCGGGTCTGTTCACGTATCTGCTGCCAAAGTTCACGGCTACGTCTGGCATCGACGTGCGGGTCGTGGCGGTTGGCACGGGGCAGGCACTCAAAAACGGCGAGCGCGGCGACGGCGACGTCGTGCTCGTGCACGCGAAAGCTGCCGAGGAAGCGTTCGTCGCGGCTGGTCTTGGCGTGAAAAGGTTCGACGTTATGTACAACGACTTCGTGGTTGTGGGACCAGCAGATGATCCGGTAAAAATCGCGGGCTCGAAGGACGTGAAGGCGGCATTGACTGCGATTGCGGCTGCAAGAACACCATTTGTTTCGCGCGGCGACGACAGCGGTACGCATAAGGCCGAACTTGCGCTTTGGAAAGCTGCCGGGGTTGATGTGGCGGCGGCGTCCGGCACTTGGTATCGCGAAACAGGCTCGGGGATGGGCCCAACGCTCAACACCGCCGTCGGACTTGGCGCATATGTGGTCGCGGACCGGGCCACCTGGATCAGCTTCAAGAACAAGGGCAACTTCAGAATTGTGATCGAAGGCGATGGGCCACTGCTCAACCAGTATGGCGTTATTCTCGTCAATCCGGCGAAGCATGTGCATGTGAAAGCGGCGCAAGGTCAGGCGTTCGTCGATTGGCTGATCAGCGATGAGGGGCAAGCCGCCATTGCAGGCTTCAAGATCGACGGCCAGCAACTGTTCTTCCCGAATGCGAAGAAGACGGCTGGCTGAGACTTTACGGCACACATTTTTTGGTGGCGGGTTGATTGCCGTATTGGTCAACTTGCCGCCAGACCACAAACCCGCGCTATTCGTTAGACGTTTTGGGAAAAGCGCTTCCCTCGTTTCTTGAACCACTCTAATCGAACATAAGCCGTTTTGTTTATCGTTTAGAGTGATGCCGCCATGACCGATCAAGCGCTCGCAACCCGTTCGAAGCCCTCGCTGCTCGTGCGCCTATTGCGCCCGGTGGGGCGTTTGTACCTGCGCTCGGTCAACATGCACATGGTCGGGGAATTGCCGGACCTGCCGAAATTCGTGCTCATCGGTGCGCCGCATACGTCGAACTGGGATTTGCCGAACGCGCTGGCGGCCGGGCTTCACTACGGCATCGCGATCCACTGGATGGGCAAGGACAGCATTTTCAAATGGCCATTCGGCAGTCTGATGCGGTGGATGGGGGGAATTTCCGTTGACCGCAGCAAACGCAACAACGCCGTGACGCAAATGGTCGAGGTCTTCAATGCCGCCGACGAATTAATCGTCGTCATTCCGCCGGAAGGCACCCGCAGCGAGGTGGAGCGCTGGAAGTCTGGATTTTATCACATCGCGGTCGGGGCCAAGGTGCCCATCGTCATGGCGTTCATGGACTACAACCGGCGCGAAGTCGGTATCAAAGGTGTGTTTTATCCGACCGGTGATTACGACGCCGATGTCGCAAAAATACAGGCAGTGTATGCGCCCATATTGCGCGTCAAGGTCGCTGCCTGAGCGGGCGACCTAAAGAATCTCGTCTTCGTCCATGACGGGTTCGGCGGCGACCTTGGAGCCTTTGGAGGGCTTGGAGGCAAAGTCGCTCGACCAGGCGATGTGGAACAGGGCGTCGCCCAAGTTGACGATGGGCAGGGTCGTGCGGCCGATGATGATGCCACGGCGGGCGGCGATGACAGGTACGTCGGCGTCTTCGTACGGGTTGGCAATGTAGCCGATGATTTCATTTTCGTTGACTGCGCCGCCAATGCGCTTGCTGGTGCGGAAAATGCCGCCCTCGGGTGAACGCACCCAGGCGGACGAGTTGGCGAAAATGGGTTGCTGGGCCAGGGGTTGTTCAATGCCTTCAGGCAGTTCGAGCATGCCTATATTGAGCATGACGCCGGCTATGCCATCGACACCCGCCTGGATCGCAAATTCATCGAAGCGCAGGCCTTCGCCACCTTCGTAAACGAGGACGTCGATGCCCATTTCGCGAGCGGCTTTGCGCAGCGAACCGGCGCGCTCATGGCTCTCCAGGATGACGGGGGCGCCGAACGCGACACCGAGGTCACGGCAGCGCGGGCGCTTTTGGAATTCACAGCGGATCTGGGGAAGATTGACGCGATGGACGGCGGCTGTGTGAAGGTCGATGCCGATCTGGGAGCGAGCGACGACTTCGGTCATCAACAGGTTGGCAATGCGGGCGGCGAGCGAGCCATCACGCGAGCCGGGGAACGAGCGGTTCAGGTCGCGGCGGTCGGGCAGGTAACGCGAGCGGCCGATGAAGCCGTAAGCATTGACGATCGGGACTGCGAGGAGGGTGCCGGCGAGGCTTGCCGGCGCGATGGTGCGCAACACGCGGCGGATGATTTCGACGCCGTTCAGCTCATCGCCGTGAATGGCTGCGGAAACGAACATCGTGGGGCCGGGTTGCGCGCCGTGAACGACATGGACCGGGAGCGTCACGGGGGTATGGTTCGACAGTTTCGATACCGGCAAATCGACCAACCGCCGTTCTCCGGCTGCGATCGATATGCCCCCGATGACGAACGCCTGCCTCATTCCATCCCGCTGTTTTGATCTCGCCCAGACTGATCCACTCTCGCATGACTGAGCATGGCGCGGCGGCATATTACCCGTAGTTACATGGGTTTGGTCCAATCATTCATCAGATTCAGCAGAGCACGATCAGCCGCATGAGTTCAAGAGCACTCGTGTTGTGAATAGGCGAGTTGTGGCTGAAGTGCGCTTCACTCTTCCCTGGGGCGGGCCGGCGCTTTAACATTGAGAGGGCTGCGGCCGTCATACCAAACCGCAGAAGGTTTGATTCTTTGGGCAATGGGCTGCGAACTGGTATTGTCTCTTGCTGGCGCTTCGTGGATCAGCACGCAAAGCGTGACGCCGCGTCGATCAGAAAGGTCGCCTGCGGCGAGGTAACCCCACGCGCGGATGCCAGTCTATGCCAGTCAGTACTTGTGCGGACTGGTATCACTTAAAGGAATAGCGTGCAGCGCATCGATCCATCACAGCTCGACGACGACATAGTGCGAAAGCCAGCGATCGCCGTGCGCGGCGTCCGGCGTTTGCGCGCCGTCGTGCGCTTTGCGTTGCGGCGGCTGAACCAGATGCGGGCGGCGCTGACGTTTGCTGTCTTGCTCGCCGCCGTGGGGCTCGCATTGTTTACGCCGTTGCTGCTCGACGATCTCGCGTTCCGGGCGTCATATCTGTTGCGTCCGTCGCAAGATGCCATCGTCATTTCCGATCCGATCGTGGTTAGCGAACAACCGCGTCTAACCGTCGTTTCCGGAACGCTTTCGGTGCCAGCCGCACTTTCAGGCCAGGCGCGGACCGCAGATGCGCTGGCGGCGCTGCTCAAGGGCGGGAGTGCGCGTTTGGCACTGAAACAGCCAGTCATTGAGCTGGAGCTTTCGCCGCAACCCTTAGAGGACTCGGCGTTTGAACCAGGACCACTGCTGCAGAACCCGTTGATGGCCACCTCGCCGCTCATGAACGCGCTTGAAGATGCAGCATTCGAGATCCTGACGGTCCGTGACGGCACGGTAAGGCTTAAGTCCGACGGGGGACGGGTGGATACGCTTGAGGACGTCAGTGCAGACATTACGGTCAAACGTAAGACTGCGGTGCGGATCAAAGGGTCGTTCAAGCTGGCCGGCGAGACGCTAACTGTGGATGCGACGCTTGGAGCGCGGATCGGACGAGGCAGCAGCGCACGGATGCCGCTCAAGGCTCAGGTCCTTAGCGGGCCGGTGAATGTCAGTTTGGATGGCCGGATCGAACTGGGTCGTGGATTGCAACTGGTTGCGCCAACGGCGGAGGTCGCGATCCCCAATGTCCGCTCGGTCGCCCGGTGGCTGGGACATGTCTGGCCAAGTGGCCCGGGGCTAAAGAATTTTTCTGCCAATGGCAATGCAGAGTGGGTCGGCCAGACAATCGCATTCCAGAAGGGCAGGTATAAGATCGACAACAACGAGGCCAGCGGAGCGCTGACATTCAACTTCGGCTCGGCGCGACCGGCGGTTGCTGGGACGCTGGCTTTTCAGGATGTCGACCTCACGCCCTACCTTCAAGCCGAGATCGCGACGACAGTTGCGCCCGTGCCGCCCAGTCCGAAGTCGCTGATCGGGAGCTTGAAGGCTGCTCGCGACTTGACGCTACCGTTGATCGGGGTGATCGATGCCGATCTGCGGGCATCGGCCGATACGGTGAGTATCGGGAGTTTCAAGGCGGGACGGAGTGCAGCAAGTCTTGCGCTGCGTGACGGGCAGCTGCTGTTCAATCTGGCCGATATGACAATGCCGGGCGGTGGAACTGCCGAGGGGGAGGTCACGATCCTGGGGGGGGCGACGACGCCGAATTACACCGCACATGGGCGGATCGACAGTATCGAACTCAGCGAACTGACGACGGCGCTGGCGGGTACGCAGATGTTGCGCGGAAAAGGTGATGTGGCGTTCGACATCAAGGGCAGCGGACGCGCCGGGATGGATTTGTTGAGCCGGCTGAACGGGCAGATTCATCTCGACATGGCAGGGGGTGGCGCGGCTGTATGCACGGTGACGGAATTGGCTGCGATGGCTGCCAGCGAGACGGGGGCCAGCTGCAAGACGGCGACCAGCCTTGCGCCGTTCAAGGGTATGGCTTCGTCGACCAACGGTGTAATCGCCTTCGATCAGGTCGAGGCCATGTCGGGCAGCATCCGGATGCGGCTTGACGGCAACATCGATCTTGTGACGAGCGCCATGCATCTCAATGTCACGACGACATCGCCGACGAGCGGGATTTCGGTTGGCGGCGACCAGCCGAGCGATGTCGAGCCGGCGCGTGAAGTCGTCGCCATTCGCGGGCGGCCTGATGAAGCCAAAATCACGGTGAGGCCGAAGTAGGGGGCACAATGCGCATCTTAGGGTTGGTGACGTGGAGCCATGACACCGGCGCTGCGCTGGTCGAGGACGGTCATATCATCACGGTGCTCGAAGAGGAGCGCCACGACCGCAAGAAACATACGTTGCTGTTTCCAAAGCACTCGCTTGAGGCGATGGTGGGCGCAGACGGCAGGGGGCTGTCCAGCATCGACGTCATCACGACGCCGTGGGACCAACGGCGGCTGAGGCGCACGTTCGCCTGGGCCGTTTTCCGGCGGTTTCCGGCGAGCCTCAACCTTGTTCGCACCAGCGCTAATCCAGCGCAGGATGGTGCAGTCGTGATCTTGAACACGCTGCTGCGGCTCGGGCTCAAGCGCTATTTCCCGTGGCAGCGGCTGCCCAAGATCGTCAGCGTCGGCCATCATGAATCGCATGCCGCGATGTTTTTCGTGTCGCCGTTTGCGGATGCGACGGTCATCGTCATGGACGGCTTTGGCGACGACAGCTCGACGAGCGTTTTCACGGGCAATGAAAACCGGCTTGAGCGGCAGTGGCACGGCGGGTTTTTCGATAGTCTCGGCATGGTCTACACGCTGATTACGCGGCATCTTGGGTTTGAGGTGTTTGAAGAAGGAACCGTGATGGCGCTGGCAGCGCTTGGAACCGACCGGCTGACCGGCAAAATGGGCGAGCTGATCACGCTCACCCCGGATGGTCAATTCAGTGTCGACATGAGCTATTTCGACTATGACCGGTTCGGGATGATCGCGCCGTTCAAGCAGAAGTTTTGCGATACGTTCGGGCCGCCGCGCCAGCGAGGGGCGCCGCTCACCGACCATCACAAGGACCTCGCGTTCGCCTTGCAGGCGCTGGCTGAAGACGTGATCCTTCATGTCGCGAAGGCGGCGCGGCGACGTTTTGCGTCGCGCAACCTCGTCTTTGTCGGCGGGGTGGCGCTCAATTGCGTGGCCAATGCGCGGCTTGTCGCCGAGGCGGGCTTTGAGCGGATCTGGGTGCCGCCGTGCGCGTCGGATACCGGCGCGCCGCTTGGCAGTGCGCTGTATCACACCCACCAGACCATGGGGCTGCCGCGGCGGATGGAAATGACGCACGCCTACTATGGGCTGGCTTACAGCGACGAAGAGATCGAGGCGGCGCTGGCGTCAGCGGGGATGAGCTATCAACGGCTCGACGACGCGGCATTGACCGGAAAGGTCGCGCAGGATCTGGCCGACGGGCGGATCGTAGGCTGGTTTCAGGACCGCTACGAGATCGGGCCGCGCGCACTCGGTAACCGCTCGATCCTGGCCTCGCCGATTTCGCCCGGCGTTCGCGACATCATCAACCAGCGGGTCAAATTCCGCGAGGCCTTCCGGCCGTTCGCGCCGTCGGTGCTGGCCGAACGAGCGGGCGAATATTTCGAGATCGAGCAGCCCGATCCATTCATGACACTGGCACCGCGCGTGCGGCCCGGGATGGCCGCGCGGATTCCCGCCGCTGTGCATGTCGATGGAACGGCGCGAATCCAAACGGTCGAACGGGCGGCCAATCCGCGCTATCATGCGCTGATCAAAGCATTCGGCGAGCTGACGGGCGTGCCGATTTTGTTGAATACGAGCTTCAACAAGCAAGAACCGGTCGTGGCGCATCCGCGCGAGGCGATTTCGTGTTTCCTGCGCACGCAGATGGACGTTCTTGTGCTTGGAAATTTCTACACCACGGACCGTCCAGCGGCTGCCGTGGAGCATGCGCTTGCCGCATTCGAAGTGGTTGAAATCAATACGCGGGGCGGGGAGTAGGGCGCGGTATTCCTCTCCCGTTGCCGGGAGAGGATGGCGTCGTTTACCAGGTGCGCTCGTTTACCAGGTGCGTTTGGGACCGGTGTCGATGTGGAACAGGCCGCCACCGTAGTGGTGGAAACCGCCGACCGAGCCGTGGTTGCGCAGGAATGCCATCGCGCCGGAGGCATTGCCATGGACGCGGAAGTCGACAGCATCACCGGTCAGGTGATGGGATTTCTTGGCACCGCCGACTGCTGCATTGTGGCCATGGCTGCGGCAGGTCGAAGAGACGGTGAGCGAACCGTAAGCGGACGCCACGTCTTGAACGATGCCGCGCAGGGTGCCGTTGAGGCAGCCGCCGGATGCGGCCCAGGAGACGTTGCCGCCGCCCGAAAGGCTTTTGCGCGATGGACGGGGATCGTATTCGCCGCCGCGGTCGCCGAGGCTGGCGACGCGGACGTTGCGCTTTTTGGCGCGGGGGGCTGGGGCTTCGTCGGCTGCGTCGACCGATTTGGTGACGCGCTTCTTCGATTTGGGAGCAACGGGCGCATCGTCATTGCTATCGGCATACTCGGCTGGCAGGCGACGCTTGGATGTGGCGCGGCGGCTGTTGCCGGTGATGTTGGGCTTGTCGTTGTCGCCTTCCCAGAACGCGAGCATTTCAGCCTGGGCTGGAGCAGCCGACAGCACCATCACGGCGACGGACTGCAGGATAAGCGCTGCAAGTGCTACTGCCCCGGTTTTCAGAATTGATGTCATGAAGAATCCTCCCTCTCAAGCACATCAGTTGCACCAGCACTGATGCTGGTCCCGGCTGCAAACTGCACACGGAGGGGAAATGGAAAAGAGGTAATTAACCAAGTTGGTTAATCAGGAAGTGTTCAGACGACATGTGAGGTATCTGCGACGTGGATCAACTTTGTCTTTGCTTGAAGTAATAGATTAACCACGTCGATCTTGGAACTACGCTTGAGATGACACGAAGCATCGCCGATGATTCGCCGCCAATTGTGCGACATTTTGCATTGCAAAGTCATAGTTTGCGCGAGATGTTGCAAGTATTCGACGAATGACAGGAGCGGCGTTCAGCTCAGAGGTGCTGGCGGGGTTGCCCACAACACTGCTGGATGACCATGCTTGGTGAAGCAAATTCACTGGCTTGGCTTGGGACGCATCGCGGAGGACACGATGGATCCGGCAAGGACGATTATTCCTCCAATCGCCAGACCGAAAATTCCCGCAGCCACCGGCCTCACTCCGAACCAACTGAGATTGTCGCGAGCGAGCTTTTCGGCCTGGACGCGGAGCGCGTCGCGGCCGGGACCTTCGGCTGCGGCGGTCCAAGCGTCCTGGAGGGTGGCGAGCTTTCGGGTGACGGAGGACGGGGCGGAGGCGAGGGCGTTGGTCCAGGCGGCTAGTTCGATGGGGGCTGAGTTGACTGCGAGGATGACGGTCATGGTGGTGATCGCACCGGCGAGGATCGCGGAGTTGGCGGCGAGGGAACTGGGATAACGGACGAAGACAGCTGCCAGCATGGCGGGAGCGAGCGCTGCTGCAGCCAGCGAGGCAGACCACGTCAGCAAGGCGACGGCATCGGCGGACTTGGCGTTGGCAATGAGGGCGGCTGCGAGGAGGACGAGGACGGCGAGGGGCTTGGACAAGACCGGTGCCCCAAGGGGGTTAGCAGCGGCGCCGGTGGCGAGAATTGCGATGCGGTGTGCCGTCCCGAAGGTGGCGAGCACGGTAAGGGCCGCGAGCGCGACGATCAATAGGGCGGCGGCGGGGGTTGCGGCCTGGAGGCCAGCAAACAACAAGGAGTCGGTGGCGAAAGCCGCTTCGTGCCAGCGCATCAGCCCTTGCGGGCCGACGCCTTTGCCGCACGCTTTGGCGAGCATGGCTGGATCCGTGCTTGAGGAACCGCAAACCTGAAGCATGCCGGCCTGAAGTTGGGCCGCCATCCAATCGGGGAGTGCCGCAGGGCGGACACCGGCGGCAAACAGGGCCAGCAAAGCGCGCTTGGCGTTGGCGGCCAGGGGCGGCAGTAGCACGACGATGGCGATGACGAACAAAATTGCGCGGCTAAGCACCTTGGTGGACTGGGTTGGATCGGCGGAGCTTCGATCCAGTCGCGGGCTGGCCAGCAGGGCGAGACCGAGACTAAGCAAAACGACGAGCAGCGCAAAGTTGAGCGCGCTGGTGCGCAGGAACGGGACAGCATGGGGTTTGAAGGTGGCGGGATCGGCAATGCGCTTTTCGAGTAACGTCTGCTCGAGGCTCGCTATGTCGGCCATGGCGGGGATAGAGACGAGAGCGCCAGGGCCGTCGGCGTAGGACATCGCAAAGAGCGCGACGAGCACGGCAATCGCCACGAGTGCTGCGAAGATGGCGGCAGTGTTTGTGCCAGCGCGTCCGCTCCCCAATACAGCAAATCCGGTGCCTGCGGCGGCGATGCTCACTGCTACGCCCAAGGGCGCTGCGAGCCCGGCGAGACCGAGGACGTTTGCGAGCACGGTGAGTTCGGCTGCCAGCAGGATAGTGAGGGCTGCCAGCAGGACGAGGCATGAGAGCGTGCCCGTTACGGGGCTTGTGTGGCGGGCCGACAGGTAGGCCGGGATGCTGGATGAGCCGGGCAACCCTGACATTGCAGGGACTATGACGGAGGCCCAAAGAAACAGCGCGCCGGCAACGCCAAGCGTATAAGCGAGGCCGTCGTGGCCTTGGGCGACCAAAACACCGGTTACGCCGACGAGCAGGACGGTGGAGCACCAGCCGGCGGCTGCGGCACTCGCCTGCAGCCAGGAATTGCAAGCAGGACCGGGCGGATTGGCGCTATTCACGACGATGCCTTGTGTTTTGACAGCCAAACGACCAGTAGCGCCAAAAGCAGCGGACCAAGCTGGGCGGCGATCCAGTAGCCCAACGGCAACCCTGTCAACTTGATGCCATTGATGGTCGGGGCCAGCACATGCAGACCGACGCCGAAGACTGCGAACAGGACGACAACGAGGAGAGTGCGCCTCTTGCTGATCGGGTCAATCGGACTTGGGATGTTTGGTGCCGGGGCACCGGGGAAGGTTGGCTTCATTGCAATCCTCGCCAAATTCGATTTCTGCGCCGGATGAAGACTGCAGGACACAGCGGCATTTACCAATGGTGACAGAGCTTTTTTACGGGGCGGGCAACACCGCGCAAGACTTTCTTTGTAGACGAAAGTCAATCAACGCAAATATCGACGTGGCGGGAATGAGCGACTAGGATGCCGCTTCGTGTCGACACGACACGACCATAAAAAGAACACATTGAGGGATGGCGAAGCCGCCATTCCATCAGGGGTCCAAGGAAGTGTGCTCAGGAGCTCCGGCGTTTGCCGGTGCGACTGGTGGATGTTCACAGCGGGGGGTATCACCTCGTGGTGCGACCTTCCCGCCACAGCCGCGACCAAAAATAACAAACTTCGCACGGCTCAAGGAGGAGTTCCAAGAATGTCAACCACGACAACACTTCCCGAATATGATGCGCGAAAGCGTCCTATGACGGCAGAAGAGCGGAAGGTCATTATCGCCTCGTCCGCAGGCACCATTTTCGAATGGTACGATTTCTACTTGTATGGCTCGCTTGCTGCCATTATCGGTGCGCAGTTCTTCTCGGCCTATCCGGAAGCAACGCGTAACGTGTTCGCACTGCTGGCATTCGCCGCCGGCTTCCTCGTTCGCCCCTTTGGCGCGCTGTTCTTTGGCCGTCTCGGCGACATGATCGGCCGCAAGTATACGTTTCTCATCACCATCCTGCTGATGGGTCTTTCGACCTTCCTCGTCGGCTGCTTGCCCAGCTACGAAACGATCGGCACGCTTGCTCCAATCTCGCTCATCGCTCTGCGTATGATCCAGGGTCTTGCACTTGGCGGCGAATACGGCGGCGCGGCGATTTACGTTGCCGAACATGCTCCGCAGAACCAGCGCGGTTATTTTACCTCGTTCATTCAGACCACGGCAACCCTCGGGCTGCTGCTGTCTCTGGTCGTGATCATGTTCACGCAGATCTACGTCAACGCCAACTATCCAGCCGTTGAACTGATCCGCGATGGCAAAGTCGTGCTCAACACCGTCGGTGCCGACATTGGCAAACCCGAAATGGTCGACGCCTTTAAGTCGTGGGGCTGGCGCATTCCGTTCCTCGCCTCCATCTGTTTGCTGCTGATCTCGCTCTATATTCGCTTGCAGATGAACGAAAGCCCAGCCTTCAAAAAGATGAAGGAAGAGGGTGCGCAATCCAAAGCTCCGCTCAGCGAAGCCTTTGGTGAACCACGCAACGCGCTCGTGTTGTTGATCGCTCCGATCGCAATGCTGGTTGCATACTATACGGGCATCCTGAATGGTACCATCGCTGCCGCTATCGGTCTTGCATTTCTCGCGATTTCGGTAATCTGGGGCTTCTTCAATGCTAAGATCGCATTGCTTGCCCTGTTCGGCCTCGTCGCCGGTCAGGCCGTTATCTGGTACACGGGGCAGTTCTACGCTCTGTTCTTCATGCAGAACATTCTGAAGATTGATAACTTCACGGCGAACGTGCTCATCGCTTGGTCGCTCACCATCGGGACCGGGTTCTTCCTGGTGTTTGGCTCGCTGTCTGACAAAATCGGCCGCAAGCCTGTCATCCTCGCAGGCTGCTTGATTGGTGCCCTTACGCTGTTCCCGCTGTTCACGCTGATGACTCAGATCGCCAGCCCAGGTACTTATCGCGCTCAACAGAGCACGAAAGTGACCGTTCTGACGGACCTCAATGACTGTTCGTTCCAGTTCAACCCGACGGGTACTGCGAAGTTCACTAAGCCCTGCGACGTTGCGAAAGCGGCACTTGCGAAGGCCGGTGTGAACTACTCAACCCAAGGCGCGCCTGCTGGTACTGCTGCCACCGTGACAATCGGCGACGCTCCGCCGATTTCGGCTGCCGACAAAGACTTTGGCAAACTATTGACGGCTGGTCTCGAAAAGACCGACTACGCTGCTGCGAAACTGAAAGAAGGCAAGGTCGAGATTAAGATCGACCCCAAGGTTGGCCTCGCTAACTTCGCGAAGATGTTCGACATCTTCGACGCGCAAAAGCTGTCGATCATCGGCATCTTGACCATTCTCGTCATCTTCGTGACGATGGTGTACGGCCCGATGGCTGCTGCTCTCGTCGAGCTTTTCCCGACACGCATCCGCTACTCGGGTCTGTCACTGCCATACCACATCGGTAACGGCTGGTTCGGCGGTCTCTTGCCTGCTACGTCGTTTGCGATGGTCGCTCAGTCGGGCGATATCTACTACGGCCTGTGGTACCCGGTTATCGTGGCGCTGATGACTGTTGTTATTGGTATCTTCTTCGTGCCGGAAACCTACAAGCGCGACATCTTTAAGTACTAATTGCTGCTTGAAGCCCGCAAATTGGAAAGCCCTGCAGCGATGCGGGGCTTTTTTGTTGTGCTGGCGAGCGGCGGTTTCCGGCCACCAAAACGACCGTTCGAATGACTCGACTCGGAAAGCGCTTGGCTTGGAGGGCGCTTGGCTCGGAGGGCTTGGAGCGTGCGAAGCGTGGCGAGGGTCGCTAGAAAACGACAAGCCGGAGCGTGCTGTTGCACGGCTCCGGCTCGCGTCACTCCCCAGACTTGGACCTTGATTTGTTTTTTGGCGCTGGTCCGCGGCGCTTTCGCGCAGGCACCATCGTAAACGGTGGGTGAATTGTCAAGGAAGGGTGTGTGCTTTGAGGTAAAAAAAATCGCCGTTTTCATGACCGGCGCCGTTGGCCGCGGCCGTTCGATGTTTCAGTGTGCAAAATGAAACTATTCCAGGCCCCCATTTGCGCGGTTGATGCACAACCGCGTCGCTTTTGATCGAAGCATGGGCAGTTTGTTTGCGGGGTCTAACCGGCAGTCCGCTAAGCCGAACACATTCAGGTCGCACCGAATTCCGGTCCAAGCCGAGGTTTAAAAAAGTCAAAAAAGCCCACCTACCCTATTGGGTATTTGCGCAGTGCAACATTTACTGTATTGCTAGTGCTAACATGCAAAATTCAACAACACCATTTCCTGATTTGCGCCGGGGCGATGCTCCCGCTGCGGAAGCCTATCTCCGGGCCGTTGGCTCGCGGGTGCGGCAAGAGCGGCAGCGCCTGGGGATGTCACGACGTGCCCTCGCGGAATCATCGGGCGTATCGGAACGCTACCTCGCTGAACTCGAGCGCGGGGCTGGAAATGCCTCACTGCTCGTGCTGCGGAAAGTTGCGCAAGCGCTGAGCTTGCGCGTCGAGGACTTGGCCAGCGAGCCACAGTTTGACGAGCGCAGCATCGCTGCCGAGTAAGCGCGCGGTGGCCGGATTGACCTAATGCGCGGCTGACGCAATGCAATCATTGCGACGAAGCAGGAAAAAATCGCGTTTCCATCCTGGCTGCACAGCTAAGGTCCGGCCTCTTGCTTTGCGAGCAGTCAGGAAAACGCCAGCCAGAAACAATCCATTCAAACGACCCGTCAAATCAGGAACCGGACAGCCTTGGGACGAGCCCGAGGGCGAAAATTTAATGAAGCAGCGGCCACGCCGCTATCGTGAAAACGTCGTCAATGCTTGTGGGCGCCATGGTCCATCGCGGGTTCTTTGGCAGGTGCCTTACTGGCTTCGTGACCGGACTGATGTGTCATACCGTGGGGGCCGGTTCCGCCGATGGCTTCGACCCTAGCTTCAACTTCGAGGGGACCGGCCTTTTCGAACGTCAGGGTTATTTTGACCCGTTCGCCTTCTTTGAGGGGAGCTTTGAGGTCCATTAGCATGACGTGGTCGCCGTGGGGTTGGAGAACGACGGACGAACCAGGCTTGAGCGTGAGGTTATCCACGCGGCGCATGCGCATGATCTCACCGTCCAAGATGTGCGTGTGCAGCTCAACGCGGCCAGCAACCGGCGAGGACGCGGAGATCAGTCGGTCAGTGACGCCATCGGCGGTTTTGATTTCGAGATAGGCTGCGCCGTTGGTGACGCCGCCCGGCGTGGCGCGTGCCCAAGGATGGGCGACCGTGACGCCCGCGTTGGTGGCTTCGTGGGCGCTGGCTGCGATGGTCGTGGCGGTTAAGCAGGCAAGGGTGGCGAGAATCGCTGGAAACACGCGCATTTCAGGGCCTTTCGGTCGGCGGGATGGTCGATTGATTCATGATGTGATCTTGCGGCATTCTTCATCGGCGGGCAAAGGATCGCAACCCGTCGTCGCGACGCAGGCTTCCAAGCCCTTGCGCATTTCACTGGTGTAGAGGCCGTCGATTTCGCCGTCATACAGCGAGTTGGCCTGGAGGCCGCATTGGTAGAGTTTCACGATGTGCGCGCCGCCGTAGCGCATGGCGGTTTCGTAGTCGCGCAGGGCCTTGCGATGGTCGCCGCGCGATTGGTAGATATGGGCGCGGGTGTCGAGGGTATGAGGGCTGTCGGGAAGCAGGGCAAGCGCCTTTTCGACGTCGGTTGAGCCGCGCTCAGGTTGGCCCGACTTGAAGTACGCCCAAGCCCGATTGTTGAGGGCTATGGCTGAATTGGGATCTATTGCGAGCGATTGGTCATAGTCGGGGATGGCTTGGTCATAGCGGCCTTGAACCGAGTAGGCGAGGGCACGGGCTGAGTAGGCAAGCGCGAGGTCTGAATTGCTCACACCCGATGATGCGATGAGAGCCGAGCAGGCCGGGATGCGGCGCGACAGGTCTTCACTGAAGCAATCGTTAATCGGGTCGGCTGAAGGCGGGGCGGCCCTGGCTGGCACCAGGGGGGTTAGCGCACATGCGGCGGCGAAAAGGCCGAGCGCTGCAGCCGAGCGGAGTTGGTCAGCAATGAGACACATAAAACGCACGCAACCGCTCCAAAACCAACGCGATTTTCACCAACAATCACAGGCCGGTGCCACAAATGAGGCAATCCGGCATCGGGTTATGTTATCATTCCTTGCCGAATTGGGGACTGAGAAAAGGCTACTCGTGAAACGCATCGTGTTAATTATCGGCGGCGGGATCGCTGCTTACAAGTGTCTGGATCTCATCCGGCGACTGCGCGAGCGCGGATACGGCGTGCGCGCCGTGATGACCAAGGCTGCGTGCGAATTCGTAACGCCGCTGTCGGTTGGCGCGCTCTCCAACGAGCGGGTCTTCACAAGCCTGTTTGATTTGGACGACGAGCGCGAAATCGGCCACATCGCGCTGTCACGCGAAGCGGATTTGATTCTAGTTGCACCTGCGACGGCGGATTTGCTCGCCAAAATGGCGGGCGGACATGCGGACGATCTGGCGACGTGCGTGCTGATGGCAACGGACAAGCCGGTCATCGTGGCGCCAGCGATGAACCCGCGGATGTGGCTGCATGCTGCAACCCAGCGGAACATTGCTCAGCTCAAGGCGGACGGGATTACGGTTGTTGGGCCCGAAGTGGGTGAGATGGCCGAGCGCGGAGAGGCCGGGCCTGGGCGATTGGCCGAGACTGCGGTGTTAATTGCCGCGATTGAAGGTGCTCTGAGCAGCGCGCGTGTTGGAGCGCTGACCGGCAAGCATGTGCTGGTGACTTCGGGGCCGACGCATGAGCCGATTGATCCGGTGCGTTACATCGCCAACCGGTCGTCGGGCAAGCAGGGGCATGCACTGGCTGCGGCAGCGGCCAAACTGGGCGCACGGGTGACCCTGGTTTCGGGCCCGGTCGGACGGGCCGATCCGGCCGCATGCGACGTGATTCACGTGGAAACGGCGGCGCAGATGCTGGCGGCAGTGCGTAAGGCTTTGCCGGTGGATATTGCGTTTTTTGCAGCCGCCGTCGCTGACTGGCGGGTGGACGGCGCAGCGGATCAGAAGATCAAGAAGGGCAAGGCTGGCGGAGCCAGGTCGCTATCGCTGGTTGAGAACCCGGATATTTTGAAGACGATTGCGGCGGGCGGCAAAGCACGGCCACAGCTCGTCATTGGATTTGCGGCGGAGACGACCAAAGTCATTGAGCACGCGCAGGCCAAGCTTGCGAGCAAGGGGGCGGACTGGATCGTCGCCAACGACGTGTCGCATAGCAGCGGGATTGGCGGCGCGGGCGGCGTGATGGGCGGGGATCGCAACGTCGTCCACATCGTGCGGGCGGACGGCGTCGAGAGCTGGCCGGAGATGGACAAGAGCGCGGTTGCCGAGCGCTTGGTCACAGCGGCTGCGGCGGCGATTTCTGATGGCAAGGCTGGCCAATGACCGGGCGTGGGAAGCAGCGAGGGGCAGCGAAGGCTGAGGCTGTTCGTGTGCCTGCGGGCAGCGTGAGCGTGCGCGTGACGCGGCTGGCACATGCCAAGGGGCTGGAGTTGCCCGCGTATCAGACGGCGCAGGCGGCTGGCCTGGATCTCGTTGCGGCGGTGGGCGAGTATGCGCCGGTGTCGCTCAAAGCGGGCCAGCGGGTGCTGATCCCGACCGGGCTCGCGATTGCGTTGCCACCGGGGTTGGAAGCGCAGGTGCGACCCCGGTCTGGGCTCGCATTGATGCATGGAATTACGGTCTTGAACTCGCCGGGCACGATTGATGCCGATTACCGGGGTGAGGTGCAGGTCATCCTGGTGAACCTGGGGCAAGAGGATTTCGAAATCCGGCGCGGGGAACGGATCGCGCAGCTGGTGATTGCGCCGGTGGTGCAGGGGGTGTTGGTTGAGGTTGACGGGCTCGACGATACGGCGCGCGGGGCGGGAGGATTTGGGTCAACGGGTCGGAAGGTGCGGGGTTAAGCACATTTTCGCTGGCGCGAAACGGGGCTATCGCCCTCGACCCATTCGCGAGCCCAGCTCCCGAACCCTCAGTCTTTTCGTGCTATGACACTCCCTCGTGCTGCAAGACTTGACGATTGGGGCTGGACGTGAGTATTTAAGCCCAAGAAAGCCGCTGGGTCACGCTCGGCGGCGATTTCGTTTGATCCATTCAATTTGCTGCCGCCTTCACGGTCTGGCGCAATCCACCACTTGGAGTTACGTCATGACACGGCGCTGTGAACTGACCGGCAAATTGCCGCTCGCTGGCCAGAACAATAGCCACGCTGAAAACAAGACCAAGCGCTGGTTCCGTCCCAACCTGTGCACCGTGACGCTGATGAGCGAAAAGCTCAACCGCAAGATCCGCGTCCGCATTTGCGCGCAGGCGCTCAAGACCGTCGAACATCGCGGCGGACTGGATGCGTTCCTCATCAAAGCCAAGCGTGAAACGCTGTCGCTCGACCTGCAGCGCATGAAGTCGGAACTGACCAAGACCGCCGACACCGCCAAGGCGGCGTAAGGTTTTCTGATCGTTTCGTGAAATTGAGCCTGCCGCAACGATGTTGCGGCGGGTTTTTTCGTTTCGGGGCGTGCAGAAATTATACAGGAAGACCGGCGAACTGCAGGATCATTTACCATTGACATACGCCACTCACCTATCATATTGATAGGTGCATGAAGAATGTGATACCCTTCAAGCAACCTAAAGACGATCGACAACCTAGTTTGGCGGTTCACGATGTCTTGCAAGTCATTCGACTGCTAGCGCAGGACAGTAAAAACGTCTTCGTAGTATCGCATAGCAAAAGCAGGCAGAAGAAGCGCAGTATCACTCGACGACAAATCGACATTTGTCTCAAGAAAGGAATCATAACTGAAGGTCCGTTTATGAACTTGCACGGCAACGTACAAGCCAATGTAACGCGTTTTGCGGCTGGTGAAGAAATCACCTGTGTTGTCGCAATCGAAGAGCAGCGGCAGTTGATCGTGATTACGGTCTTCTGAGGAGCAAAGCCATGTATCATTATACCGACAGCGGTCTGGACAATATCTACCTCGTTAACGGGTTCACAAAGGCGGTGACACCTTATGGGGACGCCGTAGCTATTGAAGACCTGGACGGGCTTCACAAGGCTATTGGACGTTGGCTGGTAAACGAACCGAAACCGCTTAACGGTACGGAGCTTCGTTTTCTTCGCCATGAGCTGGATCTCTCTCAGAAGCGCTTGGGTTCAATGATGGGAAAATCAGAGCAGGCTATCCGTCGTTGGGAAAAGGCAGCTGACAAGGCAATTGACTCAATTGCCGACCGCTTCGTTCGAATCATTTACTCGTCACTGATCGATGGAAATGTGGAGATTACAGAGCTGATAGAAAAGCTTTCTCAAGCCGATCAAACGGAGCGAGCGGCCTGCAGGCTCGAAGAGCTGGACGGTCGGTGGAGAGTTGCTGCCTGATTTGGAACACTTGCAGCCGATGATTAATCTAGCGTCGGTCATTCTTTGATTACCCGAAGATTATCGACGGCGACGCGCCCCTACCGCCCCCGCTTTTTCCCGGCCCGGTTATCTTCTTCAAACAGTTCGACCAGCTTGTCGGTCATGGCGCCGGCGAGTTCGCTTGGGTCGGTGATGGTGACGGCGCGCTTGTAGTAGCGGGTTACGTCGTGGCCAATACCGATGGCGACGAGTTCGACGGACGAGCGGTTTTCGATCTCGGCGATGACCTGGCGGAGGTGAACTTCCAGGTAGCTGCCGTTGTTGACCGAGGTCGTTGAGTCATCGACGGGCGCGCCGTCTGAGATGGTCATCAGGATGCGGCGTTGTTCGGGGCGTGCGATCAGGCGGGAATGAGCCCAGGCGAGGGCTTCGCCGTCGATGTTTTCCTTGAGCAGGCCTTCACGCATCATCAGGGCGAGCGAGCGCTTGGCGCGACGCCAGGGGCTGTCGGCCTTCTTGTAGATGATATGGCGCAGGTCATTGAGGCGGCCAGGCGTCGGCGGCTTGCCGTCCTGGAGCCATTGCTCGCGGGCTTGGCCGCCTTTCCAGGCTTTCGTTGTGAAGCCGAGGATTTCGACCTTCACGCCGCAGCGTTCCAGCGTGCGGGCGAGGATATCGGCGCAGCAGGCGGCGACCATGATCGGGCGCCCTCGCATGGAGCCCGAGTTGTCGATCAGGATCGTCACGACCGTGTCGCGGAAGTCGGTTTCGCGTTCGCGCTTGAAGGAGAGCGCATGCATGGGGTCGATGACGATGCGGGTGAGGCGGCCAGCGTCGAGTGCGCCTTCCTCAAGGTCGAAGTCCCAGGCGCGGTTTTGCTGGGCTAAGAGCTTACGTTGCAGCCTGTTGGCGAGGCGCGCCACGGCACTGGACAGCTGGCGCAGTTCCTTGTCGAGAAAACCGCGCAGGCGCTCCAGTTCGTCGGGCGATGCTAGATCCTCGGCGTCGATTTCTTCGTCGAAAGCACGGGTGAACACCTTGTAGCCGAAGCTTTCCGGGTCATCGAGGACGGATGGATTGGGACGCCAGGGCACGGCGCTTTCGGCTTCCTCGGGCTCATCGTCGCCTTCGCGATCAAAGGCGTCCGACTCGGCGCTTTCGGTCATGTCCTCGTTTTCGCCGATGTCGCCGTCGTCTTTGCTGGCGTCCTTGGGCTGGTCTTGGCCTTCCGAGCTTTCGTCGCCGGGTTCGGTTTCGGCGTCGCCACCTTCCGAGGCCTCGTCGGAGTCCACTTCGGACTCGTCGTCGTCGCCCTGGGCTTTGTCGTCGGCGGTGAGGTCGAGGGTCTTGAGCAACTGACGAGCGAGGCGGCCGAACGCTTCCTGGTTTTCGGTGAGGCCAGCCATTTTTTCGAGCGTCGTGGCGGCGCGGTCTTCGATGCTGGAGCGCCAGAACTGGACGATGTTTTCAGCAGCCGCCGGGACGGCTTGCCCGGTCAGTTTCTCGCGGACCAAGAGCGCGATGGCGTCTTCGAGCGGGGCGTCAGATTTACTCTGGATGTGGGCGAAACGGGGCTGGGCGTAGTGGTCCTCCAAGCGTGCCGTGAGGTTTTGCGCCATGCCGGCCATGCGGTTGGAACCCACGGCCTCGACGCGGGCGCGCTCGATGGCGTCGTAGACGGCGCGGGCCTGACCTGCGGACGGGGCGAGCTTGTTGTGGAGCTTCTGGTCGTGACAACCGGCGCGCAACGACAGGCCGTCGGCCCAGCCGCGCAACACGGCAATCTCACGGGCGCTTGGCAGCCGCGAGGGCTCGGGCAGGTGCATGGTATGGCCCTGCACGTCGGGTTGTCCGGGGCCATAGTTGACGCTCATCTCGTGGTCGGAAGCAATTGCGCGGCAGGACATTGCCAGCGCGCGCTTGAACGGCTCGGCTGGAGATTCCTTGCGTTTGGATGGTGGCGGTGGCGGGGCCATGACCTCTCGTTACGATTGATTTAAGCGATCAGCTTGCTTGGATGAAATCCAATGGGGCAGAGTAGTGGGTGAGGACGACACAGCCCGCCTTCGTTGTATGGGGGCCGTGCGCCGTGCCTGCAACCCCATAGAACACGGTGCCGGGGCCGTGGCTGACGCCAGCTTCGACGAAATCGCCAGAGACGACATAAACGAATTCGTCAGCGGCCGAGTGGCTGTGAGCGGGACTGGTGGAGCCCGGCGCCATCGTCGTCATGGCATAGAGGCCGTTGCCTTGAACGTCGCCGGTCAGGAGTTGCATCGAGACGCCTGGAAAGCCCAATTCGACCTTGTCGAGCGTCGATGGATTGACGGTTTTCGTGAACATGAGAATTCCCCCTTTTAGACCCGTCGCGTCGTGGCTCACGCGGGCGGCTTTTCCCATACCACGGCTTTGCCGTTCGCCGACACGTATCGTTTACCATCCTCACCGGTAATCGCGCCTTCACAGATGACCAAGGTGCCCGCGAGCTTGGCGTTAGGTTCCAGCGCGGTGACGACCCAGGACAGGTTTGTCTGGGTGCCAGCGGGAATGGCGCGCTCGAAGCGGAAGGTGAATTCGAGTCCGAGGCTGTCGTGACCTTCAGTCAGCATGGTTGCGCCGACGCCCATCAGGACGGCGGTCATGTGCGGGCCGCTGGCGATGATGGACTTGAAGCGCGATTTTGCCGCTACATCGCGGTCGTGGTGGAGCGGGTTCATGTCGCCCGCGCCATGGGCGAATGCCATGATGCCGACTTCGTCGAAGAGGTAAGGCTTGGAAGCCGTGTCGCCGATGTGGAAGGTCATTGGGGCTACGAGAGCGCGACGTTGGCGGCGGATTCGGGGAGTTCTTCGCCAAAGCAGCGCTGGTAGAACTCGGCGACGACGGGGCGTTCGAGTTCGTCGCACTTGTTCAGGAACGTCAAGCGGAAGGCAAAGCCTACGTCGTTGAAGATGGTGGCGTTTTCGGCCCAGGTGATGACAGTGCGCGGGCTCATGACGGTCGAGAGATCGCCGTTGATGAAGGCCGAGCGCGTCAGATCGGCGACGCGCACCATCGCTGAGACTTGCTTGCGCTTGGCCTCTGTCTTGCCAAAGCTCTTGACCTTCGACAGCACGATCTTGGCTTCGTCGTCGTGCGGCAGATAGTTGAGTGTCGCAACAATCGACCAGCGATCCATCTGGCCCTGGTTGATCTGCTGTGTGCCGTGATAAAGCCCTGACGTATCGCCGAGGCCAATCGTGTTGGTGGTCGCAAACAGCCGGAACGCGGGATGCGGCCGGATCACCTTCGATTGGTCGAGTAACGTCAGCTTGCCCGACACTTCGAGCACGCGCTGAATGACGAACATCACGTCTGGCCGGCCGGCGTCGTATTCGTCGAACACGAGCGCGGTGTTGGATTGCAGGCAAAACGGCAGAATGCCTTCGCGGAACTCAGTAATTTGTTTGCCGTCCTTCAACACGATCGCGTCTTTGCCAACGAGATCGATGC
>JANOVN010000028.1:0-8141 GCA_031417455.1 Hyphomicrobiaceae bacterium
ATGGCTTGCCGCGCCGAATATGGCCCATCACAGCCGCTGAAGGGCGCCCGGATCGCGGGATCGCTTCACATGACTATTCAGACTGCCGTGCTAATCGAGACGCTCAAGGTGCTTGGCGCCGACATCCGCTGGGTGTCGTGCAACATCTATTCGACCCAGGACCATGCCGCGGCTGCTATCGCCAAGGCCGGTATCCCGGTGTTTGCCTATAAGGGCGAGACGCTGACGGAATACTGGGACTACACCGCCAAGTTGTTCGACTGGCACTCGCCTGCTGGTGCGCCACGTGGCGGCGACGGTGGAATGCCGAACATGATCCTGGATGACGGTGGTGATGCAACCATGTTCGTCCACCTTGGTTTGCGCGCCGAGAAGGGCGATGCCGGGTTCCTCGACAAGCCGGGTTCGGAAGAAGAAGAGATCTTCTTTGCGCTGCTCAAGAAGAAGCTAAAGGAAAAGCCCAAAGGCTGGTTTGCCGAGCTTGCCGCCTCGATCAAGGGCGTCTCGGAAGAAACCACCACGGGCGTGCATCGCTTGTATGAAATGCAGAAAGCCGGAACGCTGTTGTTCCCGGCAATCAACGTCAACGACGCCGTCACCAAGTCGAAGTTCGACAACCTGTATGGCTGCCGCGAAAGCCTCGTGGATGCGATCCGCCGTGGAACCGACGTGATGATGGCCGGTAAGGTTGCGTTCGTGGCCGGGTTCGGCGACGTGGGCAAGGGTTCGGCTGCGTCGTTGCGGCAGGCCGGGTGCCGGGTGCTCGTTTCGGAAGTCGATCCGATCTGCGCGTTGCAGGCCGCCATGGAAGGCTATGAGGTCGTCACGCTCGACGATGCCGTTACGCGGGCCGATATCTTTGTGACCGCCACCGGCAATAAGGACATCATCACCATCGACGATATGCGCCGCATGAAAGACCGCGCCATCGTCTGCAACATCGGCCACTTCGACAACGAAATCCAGGTTGCCGGTCTCAAAAACTTCAAGTGGAACAACATCAAACCGCAGGTCGATGAAATCGAACTCGCGCCGAACCGCCGCATTCTGCTGCTGTCGGAAGGCCGCCTCGTCAACCTTGGCAACGCGATGGGGCACCCCTCTTTCGTGATGTCGGCGTCGTTCACCAACCAGACGCTGGCGCAGATCGAGCTGTGGACCTCGCACGACAAGTACGAAAAGAAGGTCTATACGTTGCCTAAGCATCTGGACGAGAAGGTCGCGATGCTGCACCTCGATAAGGTCGGCGCCAAGCTGACCAAGCTGCGCCCCGATCAGGCCAGCTATATCGGCGTGCCGGTCGCTGGCCCGTTCAAGCCGGATCATTACCGGTATTGAGGGCGCGCGGTTCCGATTTTGGGATCGTGTCTATGCACCCTGAAAGTTGGACGCTCAGCCCTCGCGGTTGGGCGTCTTTTTTGTGCCGGAACTGAGGGATAGGCCGGATACGACACAGTTCAGATTTGTTTTTCAAATGAGGCCGTTTGGGCTAGCAGCGCGGGGGGGAGGCGCTGCATACTTACACATGATTCGGATGCAGCTTGCTTTGCGTCCCGCAGCTTTCCAGTTGTCGCGTCCTGGAGGGCCTGCCCCACCCATTAGCTTTGGTCCCAGATGCGCATCTCCGCCGCCAAAACCCGTGATTCTGCCGAGACCTCGACGTCGGATCTAGCGATTCTGGGCGCGATCAGCCTGGCGGTCGTCGTGTTGCTGATGATGATGTTTTCCGGCCAGGGTCCGGATCGCCGTCCGCTGCCGGGCGATACGCTGACCGTCATCGCGCTGGTGTGTGCCATGACGCTGGTGACGGGCGTCACGGTTTTGCAATTCGTGCGCTCGATACGGCGGGACGTGGTCAGCGTCAAGGCCGAGAACGCGGCCCTGCGCCAGCGGCTTGCGGGGGCGGAGAGCATTCTCAAGGCCGAGCCGCAGATTCTTATCCACTGGGAGCCGGGGCAGCCGTTGAGCGTTGTGACGCATGCGTTGACGTCGGTTGCAGGGGTTCCGGGAAATCACCGCGAGCTCGTACGCTTTGGGGTTTGGCTGGAGCCGTCGGGGGCTGCCGAGCTAAAGGCTGGTCTCGATGGGCTGTTTGAGAGCGGCCGGGCGTTCAGCGTGATCGTCAAGACGATTGCAGGCGGGCATCTTGAAGCCGAAGGCCGGACAGCGGGTGGCCGGGCTATTCTGCGGATGCGCGACGTGGCTGGATACAAGCGCGAGCTGGCGCGGATCGTCGATACGCATCAGCAACTTACTCGGGACATCGAAGCTGGACGCGCCTTGCTCAACAGTTTGCCGAGCCCGGCTTGGATCAAGGGTGACGACGGGCGAATCGTTTGGGCCAACCGCGCTTACCGGCTGGCGGTTGATGCGACGAGCGATCTGGAAGTGCGCGATCGGCAAATCGAATTGTTGGAAACGCGGCAACGGCAGAGCGTCGAGACGGCGTTGACGCGGGGGATTACCTATCGCGAGCGGCTGCATTTGGTAGCCGGCGGGGTGAAGAAGCCTCATGAGCTGGTGGTGTTGCCGGTGACGGGCGGGCAGGCGGCGATTGCTTTGGATATCACGGCGGTCGAACAGGCACAGGGCGAACTCGACCGGCAAAGTGCTGCCTATGAGCGCACGCTCGATAAGGTGGCGACGGCGGTGGCAATTTTTTCGCCGGACCGGAAGCTTGCGTATTTCAACGACGCCTATCGCAAACTCTGGCAAGTCGATGCGGCTTGGCTCAAGACGCAGCCGGTTGAAAGCGCATTGCTCGATCGGTTGCGCGAGGTGGGCCGGTTGCCGGAAACGGTCGATTATCGGGATTGGAAGGCGAAGTTTTTGACCCGCGTGCGGTCAAGTTCCAATACCGAAGAGGTGTGGCATCTACCCGACGGGCGGACGTTGCATGTGCTGGCGGAAAGCCGCGAGGATGGCGGGATCACGTATCTCTATGTGGATCAGACCGAGCGGCTGGCGCACGAGAGCCGTTACAATCAGCAGATCAAGTCACAGCGCGAAACTCTCGACAGCTTGAAGGAAGGCGTCGCGGTGTTTGGCACTGACGGGCGGCTCAAGTTCAATAATACGGCGTTCGCCACGATCTGGCAGTTGGACGAGGATATTGCCGAGACCAAGCCGCATATCGATGCGGTGATCGAAACAGTTGCGCGGTTGCATGACGAGCCTGACATTTGGGCATCGATTTCCGGGGCGATTACGTCGTTTACCGACGAGCGGGTGCCGCTTGAAGGGACGATGACGCGGATCGACCAGACGATGATTGCGTATGCCGCGATGCCGCTGCCAGATGGTGCGACGCTGGTGACGTTCGCGGATATTACGGACAGTAAGCGGTACGAGCGGGCGCTGGAAGAGCGCAACGAGGCGCTGATCACGGCGGACCGGCTGAAGAGCCAGTTCATTGGGCATGTGTCGTACGAGTTACGGACGCCGCTGACGAACATCATCGGGTTCAATGAGTTGCTGTCGAGCCCGTTGATCGGGCCGCTCAATCCAAAGCAGCGCGAGTATCTGTCGGATATCACGTCGTCGTCGAAAGCACTGCTGGCGATCATCGACGATATTCTCGATCTGGCGACGATTGATGCGGGCGCTGTCGAGCTGAAGTTTGCGCCGGTTTCAGTAGCGCATGTGATCGATGCGGCTATCGAGGGTGTGCGGGACCGGGCGATCCAGTCGAAGCTCACCATCGATATCGGGCAGGCGGATGGGGCGGATACGTTCGTCGCCGACGAAGCGCGGGTGTGTCAGGTGCTCTATAATCTGGTGTCGAACGCGGTTGGGTTTTCCAAGACCGGCGACACCATCGAAATCAATGCGTGGCGCGAGAGTGGTATGATGATGTTCTGCGTCATCGACAACGGGCTTGGCGTTCCCAAGGAGCAGCAGGCGCGGGTGTTTGAGCGGTTCGAAAGCCGAAGCCAGGGGTCGAAGCACCGTGGCGCCGGGCTTGGGTTGTCGATTGTCAAAAATCTCGTCGATCTGCATGGCGGGACGGTCAAATTCGAGAGCGAGCCGGGGCGCGGGACCAAGGTTGTTGTGGCGTTCCCCGAACGCAACGATTTGGCGGCGGAGTTTACGGGGAAAGCCGCCAAGCCGGAGGCGACCGATATGGGTGCGACAGGGGTTTATATTCCGGGGCTGAAGCCGACGGTGATGTGAGAGTTGGGGGTGGGATGAAGCCGGGAGTTGCTGCGTCATTCATCATGTGCAGCAAACTCCCACGATGTGGGGCGCGTCACCCTTTTACTCCATAGCCGGGCTTGACCCGGCTATCCAGAGCAACTTGTTGAAGGGCCAGAATTGGTAGCTCCTGGATGGCCGGGTCAAGCCCGGCCATGGAGTGGTGAACAGGTCAATTTTATTGCTCGTTGGTATTACACCATCTTGACGTCGGTTGCGTCGAAGTTTGCGAGCGACAGGCCGTTGACGGCTAGGTGGTCGCCGTTGGCGAAGGTCATGTAGATGCCGTTCGCACCGTTGGCGACGGCGTGCGATTTGACGGCTGCAAAATCGGGCAAGCTGTGATGCGGCTTCGATCAGTGGTCTTGAAGAGCTCCTTAAATATAGGGACGAGGAAGAGGGGTTAGCAGCACGGGCGCACAACGTTGCCTTGGACTGGATCGCGTGCGGTTTGCCGACGGCTCATTCTGACTTCTGTCGTAACGAAAAGCCCACTCCAGCCTGCGCAGAGAAGCACCTGTTAACAGCGTTGAAGTCCGCAATTGGTTTCTCCCAGCTAAAGGCATCTACCTCCGGACAACAAGAGCACTTCAACCTCGCTCCCGCCGAGCAGCGACAGCGCCTTTTAAAATTGGAAGGTCGCCGCCTACCGAATGGCACCCCATTCGCTTACAAACCCGATCCACGCCAACGACCAAATGTGCAGTTTGAAAAAGCGGCACTCTACATTCTCGCCGCAGCGTTGCGGGACATCTACAAATGCACTGGATCACCGCCGCACGTTCCGCGAGACGGCAGCCGAACCTCACCTTTTCTCAGATTCCTTGAGGCCGCGAATTGTAGCCTGCCGCATGGCTATCAATCAGAACTTGTAAGCCCGGCGCTTCGTGCTGAAATAGATGAAAAAAACAACGGGCCGGGGACGCTTGAAAGGTTCAAAGCCAAGCTCTACCACCCAGACTGCTGGCGCAACTAGCCCAAATAACGCCAGATCACCCTGACTGTTCGAGTTGTTGGAAAGCTGCGATGCCCACGGCAACGTCGGCATCGAGTCGACAACCCTTGAAAAATTTTCTCTAGACTTATCCCCGCACCTGCGGCGGCGTGAGAGATTGGGGGCATCGCACCACGTGAGGGTTCCGGTTGACGAGCTGGGTCAGTTAGGGTGGTTGCGGGTTCGAGTGGAGTATTCGGCAACCCGTCAGCTGGCCCGGATCGCATTGCAGTAGTTTAGTCTACGACGTCTGGAAACGGATCATCGAGACGGCACTGTGATCACTACGCTCGATCGCGGGAGAGGTGTGTCAGGCTTGTCGAAATCGGCTCGCAGGGCAACGGCCTCAAGATCCCCATAAATTAAATCGGCGGGGCCGCCGGGCGATAAGAACAGCATTCAATCGTCCATGGACCTCTCCCGCAAGACCCTCGTTTTTAGCTCCGAGCTGGAAGGCTGCGGAGGAATTGGAGTGTGCGCTCGGCCCTCGATGGCTGGGTCAAGCCCGGTCACGCCGGGCCATGGAGTGGGGGGGGCTATCATTCAATCAAAACTGGAAGAATACAAGCCGGAGTCATGCTCGCCGCATCGCGCGGGTTGCTCAAAATGTGCTAACCCGATGACATGACAAATCTGTTTGAAGCGGCTGGGTTGGACAAGGGGGCCCCGAGGCCGTTGGCGGACCGGTTGCGGCCTGCGAAGCTGGCCGATGTCGTGGGGCAGGATCATCTCGTCGGGGGTGATGGGACGCTGACGCGGTTTTTATCCAGCGGGCGACTGCCGAGCCTCATTCTGTGGGGACCGCCGGGGTGCGGGAAGACGACGGTTGCGCGGCTGATCGCGGACGAGAGCAAGCTTGAGTTCGAGCAGCTGTCGGCGATCTTTTCGGGCGTGCAGGATTTGCGCAAGGCGTTCGAGCGGGCGAAGGCGAGGCGCGAGCAGGGCAAGGGTACGCTGCTGTTCGTCGACGAAATCCACCGGTTCAACAAGGCGCAGCAGGATAGCTTTCTGCCGTACATGGAAGACGGGACGATCACGCTGGTCGGCGCGACGACGGAGAACCCTAGTTTTGAGCTGAATGCCGCCGTGCTGTCGCGGGCGACGGTGCTGGTGTTTCACCGGATCGAAGACGTGGCCCAGGAGGCGCTGCTCAAGCGGGCGGAAGCCGACGAGGGGCGCGCGCTGCCGCTCGACGTCGATGCGCGGACGGCGCTGATCGCGATGGCGGATGGCGATGGGCGGGCTGCAATCAATCTCGCCGCCGACGTGTTTGCAGGGATTGCGCCGGGTGGCAAGCCGGTTGACCGGGCAGGGCTCGTCAAGGTCGTGCAACGGCGTGCGCCGCTTTACGACAAGTCGGGCGATGGGCACTACAATCTGATCAGCGCGCTGCATAAGTCGGTGCGCGGGTCGGACCCGGATGCGGCGCTGTATTATCTGTGCCGGATGCTGGACGCGGGCGAGGATCGGCTATTCATTGCGCGGCGGCTGGTGCGGATGGCGGTCGAAGACATCGGGCTTGCCGATCCAGACGCGGTGCATCAGGCGCTGGCGGCGAAGGATACGTTCGATTTTCTGGGGTCGCCTGAGGCTGAGTTAGCGCTGGCGCAGGCGACGGTGTATCTGGCGACCGCGCCGAAATCGAATGCGGTCTATGTGGCCTATAAGGCTGCGATGAGGGCTGCCAAGCAGCATGGCAGTTTGCCGCCGCCTAAGCATATTTTGAATGCGCCGACGTCGCTCATGGAAGATCAGGGCTATGGCGACGGGTATCAGTATGACCACGATGCGCCGGACGGATTTTCGGGGCAGGACTATTTTCCTGAAACCATGAAGCGTCCGCGATTTTACGATCCGCCCGAGCGCGGGTTCGAACGTGAGATCCGTAAGCGGCTCGCCTATTGGGAGGGGTTGCGGAAGAAGCGGTAACGCGGTGGTGGAACTAGGTGCTCGACCTTGTTAGTGTAAGGTCAGGCCAATCAGCGAGGGCGTCATGGTTCAATTTACGGATCTTTGGCACGGGCATCCGATCAATGAATCGGTGCAATTGCCTTGCATCGCGCCGCGCGATCTGACGAACCTCGAAGGGGAATTCATCCGGTCGGGGTTTCCGGTGTTCCACAATCAGTGCGCCATCCGGATGGGCGTGACGTTGCAACGGGCGGGTGTGCGGCCCGATCAGATTTCGGGGTGCGCGACGTGCGGGGTGCATCATCGCGACGAGATGCACTTCATCAATGCGTCGCAGTTGGCCCAGGCGTTTGCACGGGCAAACATCGAGGGCGTCGGTAAAATCGAGAAGTTCTCGGGGGCGGATGCCAAGAATTTTTACCCGAAGATCTTCGGGCGGACCGGAGTGCTCTACATCAACGATTATTGGTATCGCAGCAGCGACCAGCCCGGCAACCCGTCCGGCGATCATATGGATATCTGGAATGGCTACCGCTCGTCGGCCAAGTGGCTCATGGAGTGGTTTTCGTGGGCTGGGTATTATTCCAACTACGCCGGGGCCAAGGAACTCTGGTTCTGGGAGGTCAAGTGATGCGCTACGTGATCGCCATGGTGTTTGCCGTGATCGGGGCTGGCCTGATGATGATGTTCGTGTCGTCTGACGTGGCGTCTTCGATCGTTGCTGGACGCCGGTTTGATAACCCCGATGACGTTGCCGATCTTCACGCGGCGCTGTTCATGGCGCTCAATGTGGTGGGGTTAATCGTGGGGTGGGCGCTGGGGTGGATGTTCGGCAGCATCGTGGTGCCGCCGGAGAAAGTGCCGGACTAGGCCGCTCATTGCCCCTCAACCATCCGAGTTACCCCCTCACCCTCTACTCGGTACCCCTCACCCCAACCCTCTCCCCAGGGGGAGAGGGGGCAGACCGTGGCCGCCGCCGATGCGCTTGCCCGCTCACCCCAGAGGAAGAGGGGGCAGTGCGGTCATCCCAAAGTGGGTGGCG
>JANOVN010000029.1:0-10669 GCA_031417455.1 Hyphomicrobiaceae bacterium
GTCCCCTCTCCCCCTGGGGAGAGGGTTAGGGTGAGGGGTAACTGCGCTTGAGGGAAAAAAAGCCCCCTCATCCGCCGATCGGGCACCTTCTCCCCGGGGGGAGAAGGCAAACCGTCAAACACCTATACCAAAATCGTCAAGCCGCAGGCACCGCCAGCCACTCCCGCGCCGTCTGCGTCAAAGCCTCCCGCACGCCCTCGTGGTCGACCCTGTCAATCGCCTCACCGATAAAGGATTCGACCAGCAACGCACGCGCTTGATCCTTAGGAATCCCGCGTGCCTGGCAATAAAACAACAGGTCCTCATCGATCTCCGCCACCGTCGAGCCATGCCCGCACACGACATCGTCGGCATAGATCTCAAGCTCGGGCTTGCTGTCGAACTCCGCATCCGGCGACAGCATCATGACTTTCGCCATCTGCTTCCCGTCGGTCTTCTGCGCATCCGGCCGCACGATCACCTTGCCCTGAAAAATCCCCCGCGCACGCCCATCGAGCACACCCGTAAAGAACTCCCGGCTCTCGCAATGGGGCACCGCATGATCAACCGTCAGCGTCGTGTCGATATGATCGCTGCCACGCCCAAGAAACGCACCCGATAGATCAAGCTTGCTGCCCTCGCCATCAAACCGCGCCGCGATCTGGTTGCGCGTCAAAGATTGTCCAGACGTCAACGCAAACCCCCGATAATTAGCTCGTCGGCCGAGCGCCACCACGAGGTTCGACAAATGCGTCGAACGCCCGCCATCGCTGGCAGCCTTTACATGCGTGACCTCGGCTCCGTCACCGACCGCGACCTCACTGAACGCATTCATATGCTGCTCGACCGCCGAACCCTGCAACGTCAGAAACAACTCGACAATCACCGCCTTGGCGTCTGCCCCAACTTTGATCGTGTGGCGCACTGTCGACGACTGGGCGTCCTTGCCTGCCGCCAGGGACACCAGCAGCAACGGCTTTTCCAGCTTCGTCCCAGCCGGAATATCGACCACCGCGCCATCCGTCACGAACGCCGTGTTGAGCGCCGACACCGCATCGAACGTCGTATTTGTCAGCGTATCGAAATGCTCGTTCAACGGCACCACGCGGATCGCCTCCGCCCCCGACAGATTCGACAGCGCCCGGCGGTAATGCCCGTTCACGAACACGATGCGCGGCGCATCCAGTTCCATATACGGACCCATCGCGACGATCAGATCGCCGACCGTGAGCTTGGCCGTATCCGTGACCGATGGCGGCGGAGCGGGGTCTTTCAACGCGGTCCTGAGATCGGTGTATTTCCATTCCTCGATCCGCCGATGCGGCAAACCCATCTCGGCAAACGCTGCCATCGCCCCGCGCCGCGTCCGCGCCACGTCAGGTCCGCCCGGCAATGCGGCCAGCGCACTCTGGAACTGTTCAACCAAAGCGAGTTCAGTCTTCGTCTTCATGACCGCAATCGACATCAGGCGGCCTTCCCTTCGAACGCGACATAGCCAGTCTTTTCCAGCTCGCGCGCCAGTTCCTTACCGCCGGTTTTGACGATCACGCCATTGGCCAGCACGTGCACCTTGTCCGGCACGATATAATCAAGCAGCCGCTGATAGTGCGTGATGACCAGCATCGCTCGCTCGCTCGACCTCGAGGCATTCACGCCATCCGCCACGATCCGCAGCGCATCGATATCGAGCCCGCTGTCGGTCTCGTCCAACACGCACAACGTCGGCTCCAGCATCGCCATCTGCAGAATTTCTGAGCGCTTCTTTTCTCCGCCCGAAAAGCCCACATTGACTGGCCGCTTGAGCATTTCATAGTCAATGCTGAGCTTGGCGGCCTTATCGCGCACCACCTTCATGAACTCAGGCGTCGTGTATTCCGCCTGCCCGCGCTTTTTGCGCACGGCATTCGCCGCCGTCCGCAGGAACGTCAGCCCGGCCACACCTGGAATTTCCATCGGATACTGGAACGCTAAAAACACGCCCTTGGCCGCCCGCTCGTCCGGCGCCATGCCGAGGATGCTCTCGCCGTTCCACAAGATTTCGCCATCAGTAATCTCATAGTCCGGTCGTCCCGCGAGTACATAGGCGAGCGTCGATTTCCCCGCCCCGTTCGGCCCCATGATCGCATGAACCTCGCCCTTGGGCACCACGAGGTTCAACCCCTTCAAGATGACCTTCTCGTCATCCGTAATCTTCACATGCAAATTCTTAATTTCCAGCATTCACTCAATCCTTAGCTTTACTAGAAGCTTGGGTTAGCGCAGCGTAACCCAATGGCTAATCTTCAATGTTTTCGGCCCCACCCCCTTTCGTCATGGCCGCGCAGGCGGCCACCCACGACAAGTCTCAGTACGAAGACGCAGAGAGAAACAACTTCATCTCTCCCGCTACCCCCAGCGCCATCTCCATTCGCTGTCGGTCTTGTACGCAGCAAAACGGATGAAGCTGACAATGGTCGCAATAAAGAGAGCGAAGATGCCCAATACAACCGGCGTCGCCAACGCGCCAGTTTGCGCCAATCGCATAACGTGCCCAACATTCAAGATCACAATGACAAGCATCGCCGAGAATAACCCCGTGCTCAGCCAGCCCTGCCACGTCGAGGGCGTTGCGCCGTAACCGTAACGCTGAGGCTTAAACCAGTAGCGGGCCATGGCGTTCACCCCACGCTCCCCTCAAGCGAGATTCCGATCAGCTTCTGCGTTTCCGCCATGAACTCCATCGGCAAGTGTTGGAGCACGTCGCGCACGAACCCGTTGACGACGAGCGCAATCGCCTCCTCCTTGGAAAGCCCGCGCTGCTGGCAATAAAACAGCGTGTCGTCGGAAATCTTCGACGTCGTCGCCTCATGCTCGAAATGCGCGCTCGATGTTTTCGCCTCGATATACGGCACCGTATGCGCGCCGCACTTATCGCCGATCAGCAAACTATCGCAGTTCGTGAAATTGCGCGCATTTGTTGCCTTGCGATGCGCCGACACCAACCCGCGATACGTGTTCTGAGAATATCCAGCCGCAATCCCCTTCGAGATAATCCGGCTCGACGTATTCTTCCCCAGATGGATCATCTTGGTGCCGCTATCAACCTGCTGACGCCCATTCGAAATCGCAATCGAATAGAACTCACCGCGCGAATTGTCCCCGCGCAGAATGCAGCTTGGATACTTCCACGTAATCGCCGACCCGGTCTCAACCTGCGTCCACGAAATCTTGGAATTGACGCCCCGGCAATCGCCGCGCTTGGTCACGAAGTTGTACACCCCGCCCTTGCCGTTCTTGTCGCCTGGATACCAGTTCTGCACCGTCGAATACTTGATCTCCGCGTCATCCAGCGCGATCAACTCAACGACCGCCGCATGAAGCTGATTCTCGTCCCGCATCGGCGCGGTACAGCCCTCCAGATACGAAACATACGAACCCTTATCGGCAATAATCAGCGTCCGCTCGAACTGACCGGTCTCCTTGTCGTTCATGCGGAACTGCGTCGACAATTCCATCGGGCAACGCACGCCCGGCGGAATATAAACAAACGACCCATCCGAAAACACCGCCGAATTGAGCGCCGCGTAGAAGTTGTCAGACTGCGGCACAACCGTCCCAAGGTATTTGCGCACCAATTCGGGGTGCTCGCGCAGCGCTTCCGAAATCGAGCAGAAAATCACGCCCGCTTTCGCCAATTCCTTCTTGAACGTCGTCGCAACCGACACGCTGTCGAAAATCGCGTCCACCGCCACCGGCCTCGCGCCCGTCAGCTTAACGCCCGCCAAAATCTTCTGTTCCGAAAGCGGAATCCCGAGCTTCTCATACGTTGCCAGAATCTCCGGGTCGACCTGATCCAAACTATCGAACTTAATCTTGGAACGCGGTGCCGAATAGTAATACAGATTTTGAAAATCGATCTTGGGATAATCGACTTTCGCCCACGCCGGCTCCGACATGACTTTCCAGCGCTGATAGCTATCGAGACGCCAGGCAAGCATCCACTCCGGCTCGCCCTTCTTATCGGAAATAAACCGGACGATATCCTCGCTCAAACCTTTCGGCGAACGATCAGCTTCGATATTGGTCTCAAAGCCATACTTGTATTGATCGACATCGACCTTCTTGACCTGATCGATCGTCTCTTGAACTGCCGCCATACTTTCAGTCTCCTCTCACAGACACAGCCACTTGGGCCTGTCCGCCAATCCCAAATTCGTTATACGTGCCGCGACCCGCGTCCACGCTCGCCTTATGAATCTCTCGCCATGCCGCCAGGAACGAATCGATCTCCTCAACCCGCGTCGCAGGCCCAATGCTGATCCGTATCGCGCCGCGCGCCGCGTCCGGTTCGCGGCCCATCGCCGCCAGCACCTGGCTCGATCCAACTCTACCCGAAGAACACGCCGAGCCCGCGCTTACCGCAAAGCCTGCCACATCGAATTTGATCACCGAAATTTCGGCCGACTTGCCAGCCATTCCAATGCAACTCGTATTGGCGACCCGGTCGGCATCTTGTCCAAACACAACGGCTCGCGGCGTCAATTGGAGCACACCCCGCTCCAGCCGGTCACGCAACACCGCAAGCCGCGCAAACTCCGCCAGCCCATGCCCCGCAACCCGTGCCGCCGCACCAAAGCCAGCAATCCCCGCCACGTTTTCCGTGCCCGCCCGCCGCCGCCGCTCCTGCCCTCCACCACTGATGAGCTTAGCAACCTCGAACCCATCGCGGATAATCAGCGCGCCGACGCCCTTCGGCCCGCCGATTTTGTGAGCCGAAAGCGCCAGCGTTTCGACGCCCAGTGCTTCAAAATCAATCGCAACACGTCCCGCCGCCTGAACCGCATCCGTGTGGCACGAAAGCCCATGTTCGCGAGCGAATGCCGCCACTTCGGCAACGGGCTGCAAAACCCCGGTCTCATTATTGGCCATTGGCAGGGCGATGACCGTCCGCCCCAATGGCACCGATCCCGTCAAAACCTCGGCTGCAATCCCACTCGCATCGATCACACCCGATGGCAAAACCGGCACACCCACGACCCGTGCGCCACTCGACCTAGCAGGGACCAGCACCGAATCATGCTCCAGCTCAGACAATAAAATCGTGCCCCAGCCGCGCCCCAAGGCCATCACATTGGCTTCGGTTGCACCGCTGGTAAACACCACATCTGCCGGGCGCGCACCCACGAGCGCTGCCACGTCGTCCCGCGCTGCCTCGATTATTCCGCGCAAGCGGCGGCCTTCGGCATGCACCGACGAGGGGTTGCCGTCCAGCGCAAGCGTCGCGCTGACAGCCTCTCGCGCCTGCGGCAACAACGGGGCCGAGGCGTTATAATCGAGATATGTACGTGCGAAGTTCAAGGCAACGCCGTCCTGATATCATCCCGTCGCATGCAGCCAACACTTGCAGCAGTCACCCCAGTGTGTGCTAGACACCAGTGAAACGCTTGAGTTCGCTTCTTTCGAACGGTTCTAAACTAAATTGACTATGGAAACCCTGAGCCGCTGAGTCAAGGAAAGCGGCACGCAATTATCCCTCAACACTTGGTTACGCGTTGCGGCGCCTTGAAGCGGCCAGCAACACCCCAACAATCCGCGAGAAGTTTGAAAACACATGCCTGAGCTGATTATCAACGGGCCTGCTGGCCGCCTCGAAGCGCGCTACCACCACGAGGCATCGCCCGAAAGCCCCATCGCCTTGATCCTCCATCCGCACCCCCAGTTCGGTGGGACGATGAACAATCAGGTGGTCTACAGCCTGTATTACACCTTCGCCCAGCGCGGCTTCTCGGTACTACGCTTCAATTTCCGCGGCGTCGGCCGCAGCCAGGGCGTCTGGGACGGCGGCCCCGGCGAATTGTCCGATGCCGCCTGCGCGCTCGACTGGCTCCAACAAGTCAAGCCAGACGCAAAAACCTGTTGGATCGCCGGCGTCTCTTTCGGCACCTGGATCTCCATGCAGCTGTTGATGCGCCGCCCCGAGATCGACGGCTTCATCTGCGTCGCCCCGCCGTCGAACCTCTACGACTTCTCCTTCCTCGCCCCTTGCCCCTCGTCCGGCCTGATGGTCAACGGCGACAAGGACCGCGTCGTCCCCACCCAGTCCGTGGCCGACCTCTCGGTAAAACTCAAGACCCAGCGTGGCATCAAGATCGATCACGAGATCATCCCTGGCGCCAACCACTTCTTCGAAAACAAAACCGAAGAATTGACGGCTTGCGTCGGCGGCTATCTCGACATGCGCATGGCCAAAGCCGCCGAAGATCGCAAATCCGGCAAGGACCGCTCCAAAGAAGCCGAGCGTGACCGCCTGCGCGAAAAGGAACTCGCCGAAGCCCCCGAAGCCAACATCGCGGTCGATGACGGCGACGACGATTGATCCCGGCCCAATGATCCTGGCCAGAGGCTTAAGAAAGTCCCTACCTGAACGATCAAAATCGGCTACGTCCATTAAGCTCCCTCAAACGAGTTGGCGCTAAACTTCCGCATGCGGATCTGGAATGTTGCCGGACCCGGTTGCGGAGCCAGCCATGCTGATCGTCTGGGGTTTACTGCTGACGATATCGATTCTGGCTGGAGCGGCTGTCCGTTTCTGCGTCGTTTTTCCGCGACAGCCGTCACGCACGGCCTTGCCACCTCTTGATGACGCCTTGCGCGCCATGTCCCTGGACCTCGAGGCTCACGTTCGCGCCGTAGCCTCGGTTCCCCACAACATCGCCCATCCCGAAGCACTCGAAGCCGCCGCCACCTACATCGAAGCCACGCTTTGCAGCTTTGGCTACACGCCGGTTCCGCAGCCGTTCCGCGTCGGAAAAACCCAAGTCCGCAACATCGAAATCGTCATCGACCCACCCCCTCCAACGCGCGCCTTCGAAACCCTAGTCATCGGCGCGCACTATGACAGCGCCGATGATTTCCCCGGCGCCAACGACAACGGGACTGGCGTCGCAGCCCTCCTGGAACTCGCCCGCACCCTTAAAAAAGCCAAACCGGCCTGCCGCCTGCGCCTTGTCTTCTTCGTCAACGAAGAGCACCCCTACGGCAAAACACCCGACATGGGCAGCTTCCGCCACGCCAACGCGATGAAGGAGCGCGGCGAAAACATCATCGGCATGTTAGCTTTCGAAACGATCGGCCACTTTTCACAAAAACCGGGAAGCCAACGCTTCCCGTTCCCCTTCGGCCTGCTTTACCCCAACCAGGGCAACTTCATCGCCTTCGTCGGCATGCTCAACGCCCGCGCCCTCGTGAACCGCTTCGTCCACACCTTCCGGCAGGGTTCAACCTTCCCCGCCATCGGCAGCGTTGCGCCCTCGTTCGTCGAAGGCGCCGACCTCTCCGACCATTGGGCCTACGACCACTTCGGCTACCCCGCTTGCATGGTCACCGACACAGCCCCCTTCCGCAACCCGTTCTACCATTCGCAGCGCGACACCCCCGACACCGTCGACTATGCCAACTTAGCCCGCGTAACCGCCGCCCTGGCCACCATGATCCAAACACTAGCCGAATCACCCGCCATCGGCACCGCACAACTGGAAACCGCCACGTCCTAAACCGCGCCCCTTGGTGCGCGCGTCAACACGCCCCCCGTCGTCGGCACAGGCACGCCCGTCGTTGCGGGAAACGTAATCGGCAATCCCTTCAACGACCGGACCGCCAGATAGGCCCAGGCCTCCGCCTCAAGACTATCACCCGACAACCCGGCAGCTTCCGCCGGCACCACCGCATTTTGCACCCGCGACGCGATTGCCCCCATCAGCGTCGCATTCCGCCGCCCGCCGCCCGAAACCACCCACAACTCCGGCTCCTCGTGCATATGCTCACGCGCCCTTGCAATCGCACACGCCGTAAACGCTGTCAGCGTCGCCGCGCCATCCGCCACGCTCAACCCCTCGACATGCCCTGCCCAAAACGCATTCCGGTCAAGCGACTTGGGCGGCAGCGCACTGAAAAACGGATGCGACAGACACACCCGCAACACGTCCTCATCGACCCGGCCCGCTGCTGCCCTCGCGCCCTCCGCATCGAACGCTGCCTCGGTATGCTTGACTATCCAGTCGTCGATCAGCGCATTTCCCGGCCCGCAATCGAACGCCGTGATCCAGCCTTCCCGGTCGACGACCGTCACATTCGCCACCCCGCCGATATTCACAAACACCACGGGCCGCTGCGGTAGATGCGCGGCCAGCGCCCGATGGTACACCGGCACCAGCGGCGCCCCATGCCCACCCGCCGCCACGTCTGCCGCCCGCAAATCGTGCACCACATCCAGCGCCGTCAAATCCGACAGCCCGACACCACTGCCAAGCTGCACCGTCAATCCTGGCTCCGTCACCTCAAACGGCACCCCATCCGCCCCCGTCTTGATCACGACCATTGGTGGCCGGTGTAGCACCGTGTGACCATGAAACCCGACCACATCAATGTCCGCTCGGCCTATCCCTTGCTTGCGGCGGAACGCATTCACTGCCGCCGCATGAAGCTCGGTAATCTCCGTTTCCAGCGCCGCCAGACTGCCCGGACGCTCGGCCCGGTCCACAATCTCCCGCGCCTCGACCATCCCAGCGGCCAACCGCGCCCGGGTCTCCAGCGTATAAGGAAATGTCATCGACGGCCCACGCGACACGACTTTGTCCCCATCCGTCTGGATCAGCGCCACATCGATTCCGTCCATCGACGTTCCGCTCATCAGCCCCAGCGCACGCATCACCTTGCTCATCGACCACCATCCGTTGCATGTATCGCACTGATTCAGATGCTAGGCCGATTTGCGCCGCGCTCAAACCAAACAGTGTGCCAATGACGACCCTTAAATCCGACTTTCTGAAAATCCTGACCGAACGCGGCTTCATCCATCAGTGTTCCGACCTGCCAGGCGTCGATGCCCTGGCCGCCAATGGCCGGCTCGTTGCCTACGTCGGCTATGATTGCACCGCCCCCTCGCTCCACGTCGGCTCCCTGCTGTCGATCATGATGCTTCACTGGATGCAATCGACCGGTGCTGGAATGCCCATCGCCCTCATGGGCGGCGGCACGACCCGCGTCGGCGACCCTTCCGGCAAGGACGAAACCCGCCAATTGCGCACCATCGATGAAATCGACGCCAATAAGAACGGCCTGAAGTCCGTCTTCGCCAAGCTCATACAGTTCGGTGACCGGATTGGCGAAGGAATGATGGTCGACAACGCCGAATGGCTCGCGCCGTTAAACTACATCGACTTCCTGCGCGATGTGGGCCGCCACTTCTCGGTCAACCGCATGCTGGCAATGGACTCAGCCAAAATGCGCCTCGACCGCGAACAGGAACTCTCGTTCATCGAATTCAACTACATGCTGCTCCAGGCTTACGATTTCGTCGAACTCTCCAAGCGCTACGGCTGCAACCTGCAGATGGGCGGCTCCGACCAGTGGGGCAACATCGTCACCGGCTCCGATCTTGGCCGCCGCATGGGCGTCAAAACCCCGCTGCATGCCCTCACCTGCCCGCTTCTGACAACCTCGTCGGGCGCCAAAATGGGCAAAACCGCCGCCGGTGCCGTCTGGCTCAACGAAGAGCAGTTGTCCGCCTACGACTACTGGCAATATTGGCGCAACACCGAGGACGCCGACGTCGGCCGCTTCCTCCGCCTGTTCACCAAACTGCCCATGGATGAAATCGCCCGCCTGGAAGCCCTCCAGGGCGCGGACATCAACGACGCCAAAAAAGTCCTGGCAACCGAAGCGACCGCCCTCATCCATGGCCGCGCCAAAGCCGACGCCGCAGCCAAAACGGCCCAGCAAACCTTCGAGGAAGGCAAGGCAGCCAGCGGTCTTCCCGTCTACTGCGCAGCCATCGGCGAAGGCCTCGGCATCTTGAACCTCTACGTCGCGGCAGGCCTCGCCACCTCCAACAGCGAAGTCCGCAAGGCCATCGCCAACAACTCCGTTTCAGTGAACGACATCAAAATCACCGACCCCACCTACACGGTTCGCGCCCAAGACCTGATCGACGGCCAAGTCAAACTCTCACTCGGCAAGAAAAAACACGTCCTCCTCAAGCCGACCTGACATCCCTTCTCCCCGTACGTCATCGCGGAGCGATGATCCGCAGCGAGCCGGGGTGAGGGTTAGGGTGAGGGGCGGCGTAAAGACGAGGGTGAGGGGCGGCAACGGTTAAAAATCTCACCGGCCAGCTTCGAAAGCTAACAGCTCTTCCGCAACCGACAAATCAAATATCCGCACCCTCCGAGGCGGCCACAAGTTAGCCTGATTACCCAGCTGCGTCCGCAATTGCGCCCCCGCTCCATGGCCAGGCGTGCCTGCCCTCGGGCTCGGCCCGAGGGACCCGGCCATCCAGGGGCCACACGCACCAATCCCTACACAAACGCCGCCTGTGTTGGGTTGAGCCCAGTGCGCGACTCACTTGAAGTCCCTTTAGGGGAACCCCGACAACGTCCCCCGCTTCAAGCGTTGGGTTTCTCAAGAAGGCTCAACCCAACAAAACACGCACGCCAATCCCTCCGCAACCCACGCCCCCCACCACTCCATGGCCGGACTTGATCCGGCCATCCAGGGGCCACACGCACCAATCCCTACACAAACGCCGCCTGTAGCAACCGTGTTGTCATCGCCTGCATCGGCAAGCTACTCTCTATCTTGAATGCGTTGTTCAAGTCCGCTAAGCCTTTCGATCTGAATTATGCGACGCGATGACAACACGGTTGCTACAAGC
>JANOVN010000030.1:0-6090 GCA_031417455.1 Hyphomicrobiaceae bacterium
GACCAGTGTCATCGTGAGCGCTTCGAACAGCAGCGTGAAGCCGGAGCCGGGACGCGCCGTCCAAGTGCAGCTTGGCTCCGCCAAGACGGCACGTGTGCGAGTTTGACGCCGCAGTCCGGGCAATCGATGCGCGGCGTGCGCGCGTGCAGAAAGGCCTGATGCTGAAAGAAATCGAGATGCCGCCATTCTTTGATCTCGGTGTCGTGCACGCCGCAATCAACCTTGTCGCAGGCGGGACACGGGAAGCGTCCGCCCCGGGCAAAATCCAGATGGATGTCGAGGCGTTTCTTGGCGGCGTCGAAGGCGACGCTTGCGACGTGCCACGGTGGTGTCAGGCCGAGTGCGAGTTGGAACAAGGTGGTGTCGCGCATCGGGTACCCTCACAAAGCCAAGACCGGTTGGCCGCGAGTGTGCCTTCATTGCGCGCGGCCCTCAAGGACAAGCCCTGCGGGCGGCCCTGAAGCGGGCCGTCCTTGACCGCCACCCGCAACGAAGGCAAGGAGCTGCCATGCCGGAAAGGCTCACTGCGCCCGGGCAAAACCCGCGCGCCTACCCACTCAGAACAGCGACGGGCCTTCATTTTCAGAAAAAGTCGCCTAAATACAAAAAAACCGCGGACCAACCATCCGCGGCTTCGATTGTCTCAAGATCTTCGCTCGCAGCGCTTACAGCTTGTGCGCCATACGCGCGCGCTTGGTCTCGATGTAGCGCTTGTTGAACTTATTGATCGGCGTCACCACTTCAATCCGCTCGACGACTTTCACCCCCAGCGCCCGCAGCGCTTCCATCTTCGCCGGGTTATTCGTCATCAGACGAATTTCCTTGAACCCCAGGTCAAACAAAATATGCGCCGCCAGATCGTACTCGCGCGCATCGATCGGCGCACCGACTTGAATGTTGGCATCCACCGTGTCGACGCCCTGATCCTGCAAAGCATACGCACGGATCTTATCGACCAACCCGATCCCGCGCCCTTCATGATACGGCAGATAAATCAGCACCCCGTTCGGCGTGTTGACGACCCGCTCAAGGGCTGCCTGAAGCTGGGGATAGCAATCGCACTTCAGCGAGTGAAAAATATCGCCCGTCACGCATCCGGAATGCACGCGAACCAGCGCGGTCGCGTCCGTATCGGCGCCTTCGCCCCGGTTGATGAGCACCATCGCCTGATGCGCGATATCATCACCTTGATATGCCCGAGCTTCGAGCTGATATTCCCGCCCCCGGAACTCGATGGGCAAAACGGTCTGCGCCGCCCAATTGACGTCTACTTCAAACGACTTGACGGTATTGAACTTCATCGACGTCTCCAATTCGCACGCGGGGCCATGCGCGTTACTTCGCGTCGCTGTAAAGCGTTTCGCTCAGCACTGCCCCCCGCCCCGCTCACACAGCCAAGCTGCTACGAACGGATACGGTAAATAGTTGTTCCAGGATTTGGTCATCATCGTGACGGAAGACAACATCTCGCACGGCAAGTAAAAGATCGCACTATTCAAACTTTGTCCTGCATTTGGGCCAAGGCCCGCTTCTTCTGCAGAGGATAACGAGTGCATACCTTTCCGACTTGCCAATTGATACGTCGTACCAACTTCAGTCACCTACGACAATCCAACGCTAAAACGTGCAAACCGGCACTATGGTTCCCCATCCTCACGCTGGCAGCGTTCCTACTGGTAAATCCGTCTTTTGTCGCGGCTGATCCCGACAAGGACAGGCAGACGAGCGAACGTGTCGCAGCCCTTTTGGGCCAGATGACCCTGCCCGAGAAGATCGGCCAACTGAACCTCGTTTCCCAGGGCGAGCCCATCGCCGAACAGTTGGATGCCGTCCGCAGCGGGCGCATCGGCAACATGATGAACGTCGTCGATCCCGAAATCATCGCCCGTTACAAGCAAGCAGCAGCCGAAAGCCGCAACAAAATCCCGCTCTTGTTTGGCCTCGACGCCGTTGACGTGTTCCGCATTGCCATGCCGCCACCCATTGCCTGGGCCGCCACCTGGAAGCCCGAACTCGCCGAACTGGCTGCCCGCGCCGTCGCCCGCGAAACCGCAGCCACTGGCGTCAACTGGACCTTCGCCCCCATGGTCGACATCTCGCGCGATCCCCGCTGGGGCCGCGTTATCGAAGGGGCTGGCGAAGACGCCTATCTCGGCGCCGTCATGGCCGCCGCCCGCACCCGCGGCTACCTGACGGGCGGCCTCATCCCGACCGCCAAACACTACATAGGCTACGGCGCGGGCGAAGCTGGCCGCGACTACAACGGCGCGCTGATCCCGGTGTCGGACCTCTACGACCGCTATCTCCCGCCCTTCCAAGCCTCCATTGCCGCCGGTGCCCCAACCGTCATGGCAGCCCTTAACGCCATCAACGGCGTCCCCGCCACCGCCAACCGCTATCTGCTCGACACCGTCCTGCGCCACGACCTTGGCTTTCGGGGCTTCATCACCGCCGACTACAACGCTATCGGCGAGTTGAAAAACCACGGCCTCGCGAGCGACCTCGCCGCCGCCAGCCGCCTTGCCCTCAACGCCGGCATCGACCTCGACATGGAAGGTGCCGGCTTTTCCGCCCACTTGGAAGACGAACTCAAAGCCGGTCGCATAACCCTTGCCAGCATCGACCAAGCCGTCACCCGCGTCCTCACCGTCAAGTTCAACGCCGGCCTGTTTGAACAAACGCCGCCACCCGTCGCCCCGCCCGAAGCAGAATCCCGCGCCATCGCCCGTCAAGTTGCCCGCGAAAGCATCGTCCTGCTCAAAAATGACAACGCGACCTTGCCCATCTCCGCCAGCATCAAAACCGTTGCCCTGATCGGTGCCGCCGCCAAGTCCGAATACGACGAGAGCTGGTATGGCCCCGCCATGCAGACCAAACCCGGCACCAAATCACTATACGACGCACTGGCCGGACACCTGCGCCCCCACCAATCTCTGCTCTACGCGCCAGCCTTCACCGACCCGTGCGCCAAAACCCTGGGCAACGCCAACGAAGCGGTCGCAACCGCCGCCCGCGCCGATTTGATCGTCATGATCGTGAGCGAAGACTGCGAATTTTCGGGCGAAGGCGCATCCCGCACCAACCTCGACCTCTCGCTCCCTCAACAGGAAATGTTCGACAAGCTCGCTGTACTCGGCAAGCCGCTTGTCCTCATCGTCACCGCCGGTCGCCCGCTCACCATAGCCCGCCAGTCCGCCAAGTCAGATGCTATCCTCTATGCTTGGCTCCCCCGCAACGAAGGCCGCATCGCGCTCGCCGAACTCCTGACCGGCGAAGCTTCCCCCTCGGGCAAACTGCCGATGACCATCCCCCGCTCGGTCGGCCAAATCCCCATCAGCTACAACGTCTTACCCACCAGTCGCCCGCCCAACGAAAACCGCTACACCTCGCGCTACCTCGACGAGCCCGTCACGCCTCTCTACCCCTTCGGCCACGGCCTCAGCTACACCAGCTTCGAATACACCAACCTGCGCACACTCTCCCCCTCGCTCCCAAGCACCGGCAGCCTCGCCATCGACGTCGATATCACCAATACCGGCTCCCGCTCCGGCGACGAAGTCGTGCAGCTCTACATCCGCCGCCCCGTCGCCAGCCGCTCCCGCCCCCTGCGCGAACTGAAAGCCTTCCGCAAAATTAAGCTCCATCCCGGCGAAACCCAAACTGTCCGCTTCGACCTCAAAGCCTCAAGCTTCGCCTTCCATGACGACGCCGGCAAACCCGTCACCGAACCCGGCCCCGTCGAACTCTTCGTCGGCACCAGTTCTGAAGCCCGCCTCTCGACCGCCATCACTTTGGAGTAACGCTTCCTTTTCCTCTCCCGGAACGGGAGAGGATGCCCGCAGGGCAGGTGAGGGACTTGAACCAACGTCAGGCACGTCAATTGACGACGCAAGCCCTAAATCAACCACCCCATCAGCAGGTTGATCACGCCCACAACCCCGAGCGCGCCCGAGACCATCGCAAGCAATCCAATCCCCGAAATAATCGACGCCGATGCGAGCACGATGGCGATGTGAAACGCGCCCACTGCCACCTCATACTTCTCGTGCTTATGCTCGGCCTTGTCGCGCGCATGCTCGGCATGAATTGCGCGTTCCTTGAGCTGATCGCGCCCTTCGTTGGTTTTGGGATCGGTCTCATACCGCGCAATCGTGCCCTTCCACTTGGCAAGCAGCTTCTCGCGCGCTTCTTTCTGCTTGGGATCGGTGATCGTGACCATATCGGCTTCAACTTGCGCCGCCGCCGTCTCCAGCGTCGTCGAGCGGATCGCCTTGGCCTGATAGAACGACCACAGGTTCGACGCTTCGATGTTGCTCTGGACGGTCTTGACCTGCGCCGCATTACCGAGCAGTTCCGTGATCGCCAGCATTAGAGCAAGCACCGCGATGAGCATCGCAATCTCTTTGCTCTCGGTGCTGACCTCGCCCGCCCCCTCGATCTCTACCTTCTTCTCATGCCCAGCCACGAAATTCTCCCCATCTCAACAAAAAACTGATTCACAACAGCAGGTTGCACACCTCAGACCCCTGAGCGACCCACCCGCCTTTGTCAATCCCGCCGCTGCAATATCTTTCTCGCCAAAAAGCTCTTGAGCAGCCAGCCCTTACTGGCCGAAGCGCCGATGAGCCGCCGGTGCGAGCGCCGGATTCAAAAATCCTGGCCAGCTTCAGGTCAGGATTTTTGCAATTAAGAAGGATGCCACCCCGTCAGCGCCCACTGCACGCCAAACCCAACCGCATACGCGAGCGGCACATGCCACGCCCCCTTGAGCCACCCATCCGCCGACTGCGCATACGGAAACAGCCGCGTGATCGCGACACCCGCCGACGACCCAAACCACATCATCGACCCGCCAAACCCGACGGCGTACGCGAGCATCCCCCAGTCAAACCCGCCCTGCTTCAACGCAAGCGCCGTCAGCGGAATATTGTCGAACACCGCCGACAGCACACCCAGCCCGAACGTCACCCCAACCGACGGCGAGGGCAATCGCTCCACCGGCATCATCGACGCCGCAGCAACCAGCGCGAGCAGGAACACCGCCCCCTTCACCGCGTCCGGCACAATTCCCCAATCCGCCCGCCGCCAAATCGAGGTCACGACAACCGCCGCAAACACCGCAGCCCCCAACACCGGAAAATGATCCAGCACCGCCGGGTAATACAAATTCGTCAACACATTCGTCGCCACCGCCGTCAGCAATATCGCCGCGACCACACCGATCCGCCCCCAATCGATAACGACCCCGCCGGGCGGATCCTTTTCAATCGGCGAAAACTTATGTTGCTGCAATGACGCTGGAATCCCAAACACCAGCAGCGCCGGGATCGCCGCCGTGTAGGCATCCAGCACCGCCCACGGGCTCTTGCCCGCGATCCACATCATCGTCGTCGTCGTGTCGCCGAGCACACTGCCCGACCCGCCGCCATTGGACGCCGCAACAATCGCCGCCACATACCCGATATGCACGCGCCCGCGAAAAACCCGCATAGCGACCGTCCCGCCAATCAACGCCGCCGCGATATTATCAAGGATCGACGACAACACGAAAATCAAAACCAGCAGCACGAAGCCGCCCTTCCAGTCGTCCGGCAACAATGCAGGCATCCACTCTGGCACCCGCGATTGCTCGAAGTGCCGCGCCAGCAGCGCAAACGAAACCAGCAGCGCCAGCAGGTTCGCGAGGATCACCCACTCATGCCCCAAGTGGCCCGCAAGGCCAGCCAACCCACGTCCGGCCGGAAATCCTGCCACCAGAACCTTCCACGCCGTAATCACAGCGAGCCCAATCAACGCCACGCGCAGCGCGTGCTTATGCGTCACCGCCACTCCCAGCAGCGTCAGCCCAAACAGCACAAATTCAATTGGAACCATCCCAGCCCATCCGACCCTTTCGTCATGGCCGCGAAGGCGGCCACCCACGACAACCATCCGCAGTTGAGCTCCATTCGATTCTGCGCAGCTCTCTCGCTAGTCCGTCTGCACTATTCCCTCTCCCCCTGGGGAGAGGGTTAGGGTGAGGGGGGTGTAGCAATTGTTCGACCGCCCTGCAGCCACCCTCTCCCCAGGCAGAAAAAATACACAGCGCCC
>JANOVN010000031.1:0-4646 GCA_031417455.1 Hyphomicrobiaceae bacterium
TTATACCAGCGGGCATAAGTTCTGACTTATGCGCGCTGGTATCCGCGCGTGGGGTTGGTGGGGCGGCCACGCGCAAACAAAGGAGAATACCGTCGCGCAGCCGACGAACCAAAGAGTCAGAACTTCTGCGCGACGGTATTAGAGTGCCTATGTGGAAAAGCATGCCCCCGCGAAGCCGGGGTGTGAGCGGTTTTGCGCAAAAAAAGCACGACAAAACAAGGAGCTAGGGTCCTTCCGCTGTTCAATCAAAACCAGAAGGACCCTAGCGGCAACCGCGATCCCCAACCGACTATCACTCGTCGTGCAGCCACTTGGCAATCATCCCGCCGAGCACCCCGCCGATGATTGGCGCAACAAAGAACACCCAAACCTGTGACAGAGCCACGCTACCGCCGAAAATCGCGGTCGCCAAGCTGCGCGCTGGATTGACCGAAGCGTTTGAAATCGGGATCGCCATCAGATGGATCGCACCCAGCGTCAAACCGATAGCAATCGGCGCAAACCCCGCGGGGGCCTTCTTGGCTGTCGCGCCCATGATAACGATGAGGAAAAACGCCGTCAGCACGATTTCAACGATCATCACCGACAACAGCGAATAAGTGCCAGCCGTATCAAAACCGTTGGAGGCGAAGTTTCCAAGCTTGAGAGCAGGTGGTCCGCCGCGCGCCACCAGCGCCGTCATGCCGGCGGCAGCAATTCCCCCCAGGCACTGCGCCACGATATAACTGACGACCTTCGAGGAATCGAAACGTCCACCAGCAACAAGGCCAAGCGTCACCGCCGGATTGAAATGCCCGCCCGAAATCGGCCCAAGCGCATAGGCAAGCGCCATGACCGTAAAGCCGACCGACAAGCAAACACCCACATTCCCCGCATTTCCGTACGAAAACAGCGCCACAAAAATAATCGACGTAACCAGCATGAATGTGCCGACAAACTCGGCGGCCAGAGCCTTGACGTTCATTGCGATCTCTCCATTTCGACGGCGTTAAATGAACTGCATGCACCACTCGTCGCATTTACATGCAGCACCCGGACGAAATCACGATTCGCAATCCAATACTGTTCCCCAAAAACATAACAGTTCTGCTTTATAATTCACTTCGGTCGCGCCACCAGATACCCGATCCGGTCCCCCGACACGCGCCGCACTTCATCCAGATAGGCAAGCGTTTCGCGCGGATGCGGCGGATGCCCGGTGCGCGCGATTTCTGCTTGCTCGATCTCCTGCAGCTTCTCCAGCAACGGCTGAGCCGTCTTGTGCAGCATTGCTATGACCGCAATCGTCTTGCGCTTCATGTTGGGCGGCACCTTCGGCACCACGTCGGCGATCATATCCTTCGCGTCTTCGGACAAATACGCCGAAATCCGTCCCAGCCATCCAATAAGCCGGATAGTCGTGTCCTCTTCGAACTTGTAGTTATGATCTTCCATGAACTCAAACAGCTTGGTCGCGATCATATCCTGATTGCGCAAACTCGACGTAACCCGGTAATCGGCCCACTCGGCCACCACATCGAAACGCGGATCGATCTCAAAATCGCCCGGCGCAAAAGTCTCGATCGTCGACACGCCCACCCGGTCCAGAAAGTCCCTATTCTTCATATCCAGCCGCGTCGTATAGGCCGGCAGCGAGACATCGCCCTTGCTTCCCATCAAAAACGCAAGCCGCACGAGCTTTGAACAATAAAGGTGCTTGTAACCCTCCAGCGTCATCGTGAAATCGTACCAGATCCGCCGCAGCCGCCGCTTGGCAACATGTTTGTGGATCGCCTGAGCCGACCGCGCCGCCAGCCCACTGTCGCGATGCCGCAACAAGACCGCCCGCCCTAGCCCATGCTCCAGCGCCTTTTCCAACGGCGTGACAACGCAACCCGCCTCGATCAGCGCTTCGACTTTATGCAGACCGCCGTCAGCGTCCGCATAGACGATGCCCACATGACTGAACTGACTGTCGATGTCGCCGATCCGTGCAATGGCCGCGCTATTGTGGGCCTGTCCCCGCACGAGCAAAATGTCGCCCGACTGAAATGGCAGATCCCCCCCCGTGTGATACGCGGGGTTGACCAGCACATTCCCATCCGCCCCGGTAAACCCGCGCCGCGGCATGGAACCTGCGGGCAGCTTCTCATGCCCGGCATTGATTTCGCCGAGCATATCGCCCGCATACCGCGTTACCCGGAAGACGTCACGCAGCGCTCTCTGCACCTCGCGGCTCATGAACCCGCGCTTTTCCCATTCAGGTATCTGGTTGCGCAGGCTGAGCCGCAACTCGAACAAACTCTGCATACCCTGGGTCGCCGTCTTGCGCTGCCCCGCGACATCGTAGCGCGTCAGATCCGCCAAAAAGAGCCGCTTGTAGATCGTCCCCAGATTGGCCTTTAACTCGGCTTCCGACACAACAGGCGCCCCGGCCAGCCCCTGCATCTCGGCGACATCGTCCGCCACCGTCCGCAAAGCCACATCATCCGCCATAACCCCTCCAACGCAACAACGAACATTGAACCCGCCCGTTCGCCGACTGTAGTCATATTTTACGACCGCTCAACGGCCACTGTATGGTAGCGCTGCTAAACCCCCGCGCCGCAATCCACCCGATCCGCGTTCCCTCTTCCACACAGCCAAAGCGATGGCAGCGTGCCAGCAAAATGACTTTCGTCAGGACCGACGGACTTCACTCCGCTTGGATGGCGGCAAGAAGCCGGGGGAGCGACGTACCCGCAGCCGCACACCGCCGACCCTCCGGCACAGGTTGCACACAAGGGTAGCCCATAAGATGAATACCAATTAAGTCACCGGTCTCGGCGTCAAAGATCGGCGAGCCCCCGCCACCCGGCAACGTACCGTGGGTATAGACGATATCGGGTTGGACATTGTCCGTGATGGGTACGGGTTGAATACCACGCGATTGCCCAAAAGGCCTCTCCCCAGCCGGCATGTCGGCCCGCTTTTGAACCGGCATGATATTCGGCACCCCTGCCATTGCGACGGGGGCCGTCTGATTGATGGTTCCAAGAAGATGGCTGACGGATATGACCACCTCTTTGCGACCCAAAAGGTTGCCCACAAATACGATCGGCCGCGGTTCTTTCTGGTATTTGAGCATCCCTTTATCGTCGAACAGGGCGCCAATGTCTGCGGCCGATAGCGATGCGAGGCCACTCAATGCGACCGGCGCAAGGTTTGTCGTCTTCAGCACGGTGACATCCTTAGGCAGCCCCTCCTCAATGCTGGAGACCGAAATACCCAAGGCTTCGGATTGCCACATGATTGCACCCAGGCGCGCGGTACGCCGTTCATTTTTTGGGCCCAGCAAGACGATCAGCGCGTCTGCGGGGCTAAGCGCCTTCGCAAAGTGCGATTGGTCCTTTGCCACCACATAGGTCGCCGTTACGAACACCGGCTTTTCGTCCCAGCGCGGATTGAGCAACCGGGCATTAACAACCACACCAGATGCCGTTATTTGGTTGGGGTCGGCTCTATTTTCCACAAATGCCACAGCCCCGGCGTAGTTGGTCGCGACTTGGAACCAACCGGCCGGCACATCATAGGGCATGTAACCGCGCGGAGCCGCGCGCAGAGCGAGTTTGCGTTCGAGCTTTACGTTGCTTTCCGCAAGGGCACCTTTCGCGGTCTCCGTCGCCCTCCATTGCCACAACGACAATCCCAAGAGTGCCGCCAGCACGATGGAGGCAAACGCCAGCCCCGCTTGCACCCGCCAGCGCAGTCTCGCCTTCACCAGTAATTCATCGTCGGCAGCCTTTGAACTCGCCGCAATGTAGGCCTCTTGGTGGGCCGATATCTCCGGTGCATCGCTGGGGCGCTCGACGGCCCATCGTTTGGCATCGTCAAGATCGCTACCGCGCAACAGAAGGGCTGCAGACCGGTTGCGCTCCATCCAACGGCTTGCCAGTTCGCCATACCGCGTATGCTCGCGAATCCAACCGGCGTCAGCGCGCAACGCCCGCGCGAGTTCGCCCAGGCTTTTCGAAAACGACTGCCCCTCGCTGAAAAAGACGTAATTGAGCTTGCTGAGGCGCGCAGGGACGGCATCGTTCGAAATTTGCCCCAGGATAATAGGCACAAGCCGCTTTGCGGCACGCGCGGTCTCCTCCACCTCCCAGGTGCAGTGCTTCGAATTGAGCGAACTCGGCGAGATGATAAACACAACCGTGTCGGCAAGACGGATCAGATTGCCAAGGCGCTCCTCCCACGGTTCGCCAGGCGCTATATCTTCCTTGTCCAGATAGGCATCAAATCCGAGAAGTTCGAGAGCCGCAAGCAGCTCTTGCGCAAAGCCACTGTCCTTTCGCGAATAGGACAAAAACACCTTGAGCTTAGTCAGTGCCCCGGCAGATGTGGCGGCGTTCAAATCCGGCATGTGACGCCTCAAAAATTTGGCGCAGCAAAATATTCAACAACACTTCAAGTCAAGTTGACATCATATGCCAATCCATCAGCTTACGGCAACCTCGCCGATGCCCCTGCATCCAAACGCAATTCTCCAATTGGAATCGTTGACGGACTGCGGCGTTACGGCTGCGTCCCACCTGCGCCCCTACTCCGCACCAAGCTTATCCGTCGAAGCGGCCACCAAGTTTACACTCTCCCCGCAACCGCACGCGCTCTTCTGATTTGGATTATTG
>JANOVN010000032.1:0-3754 GCA_031417455.1 Hyphomicrobiaceae bacterium
TTATACCAGCCCGCAGAAGTTTTGACTCTTCGTTCGACAGGCTGCGGGCTGGTATTCTCTTTGCTTTGCGCGTGGCCGCCCCACCAACCCCACGCGCGGATACCAAACCGCATAAGTCAGTACTTATGCGGTTTGGTATTAGGATCAAACTATGGGTTGGGGGTGAGCGGGTCAGCCGCATTGCGCGTTTTGCAGTTCGTGACCCCGCTGGCGGTTTGCCGCTCGCCAGCGGGGAACGCCGGTTCAGTCGCCGTAGCAGCCACAGTCGTCGTCGCCGAATATGGGTTCGGAGATGATGATGGCGGGGCGGCAGCCGTCTTCGTCGCAGATGATCGCAGCCTGCGCTGGAGCTGCGGCGATCAGGGCGAGAGTCAGGGCGGCGAGGGTGGCGAGAACTTTGGTGGTGTTTGGCATTTATATTCTCCCGGTGTTTATCCCGCGCCGATGTGGCCCGGGTTGAACGGGAGAATTGCCGATCACGGATGCTGGCGCTGTGCCGGGTGGAACAGGTTCAACTTCAGCCCCACAGGTAGCATGGCGGCCATTTAGGCGATAGCGAACCAGACTGCAGGAACGCAGTCACGCCGCGCGGAACAGTTTCACGGCTTCGTCGCATTCGAAGAGGTAGAGCAGCCAGCGTAGGGCTTGGCCGCGCGGGCTCGCGAGGCCGGGATCTTGGGTCAAAATAAGCTGGGCGTCGTCTCTAGCGGCTTCGATGAGGTCTGGGAGGCCTGGGACTTCGGCCACCCGAAAGCCGGGTGCTCCCGACTGGCGCGAGCCCATCACTTCGCCGCCGCCGCGCAATTCGAGATCTTTTTCGGCGATGAGGAAGCCGTCTTCGGTTTCGGTCATCATTTTGAGGCGGGCTTGCGCGGTCTTGCCCAACGGTTCGTCGTGGAGCAGGAGGCAATAGCTCTGGCGGTCGCTGCGGCCGACGCGACCACGCAACTGGTGGAGCTGGGCTAAGCCAAAGCGCTCGGCGTGTTCAATGACCATAATGGTGGCATTTGGCACGTTGACGCCGACTTCGATGACGGTCGTTGCGACGAGGACTTGCAGTTTGCCTTGTGAGAACTCGGCCATGACGGCGTCCTTGTCGGTACCCTTCATGCCGCCGTGGAGCAGGCCGACGACTGGGCCGAGGACTTGAGTCAAGTGGGCGTGGCGGGCTTGCGCTGCAGCGAGGTCGGAGACATCGGATGTTTCGATCAGCGGGCAGACCAAATAGATTTGCGCACCTTGCGATACCGCGCGGCGCAGGCCGTCGATTACATCCTCTAAGCGGCCAAGGGCTGGCGAGGTGGTTTTGATCGGTTTGCGGCCTGCGGGCTTTTCGGTGAGCTTTGAAACTTCGAGGTCGCCGTATTGGGTCATAAGAAGCGTTCGCGGTATCGGTGTCGCCGTCATCGCCAGCACGTTGACGCCGCCGTTGCCTTTTTCCTGCAGGGCCATGCGCTGGTGGACGCCGAAGCGGTGCTGTTCGTCGATGACGGCAAGGGCCAAGTCGTGGAATTCGACGTCGGGCGTGAACAGGGCGTGGGTGCCGATGAGGATGTCGAGTTCGCCGGATTTCAGACGTTCGAGCAGGTCTTTGCGGATGCGGCCTTTTTCGCGGCCGGTGAGCAGGCCGAGGCGGAGGCCGGCTTTTTCAGCCAGCGGGTACATGCCTTCGGCGTGCTGGCGGGCGAGGACTTCGGTCGGGGCCATGAGGGCCGCCTGGGCGCCGGTTTCCACGGCGTTCGCCATCGCCATCAGCGCGACAACGGTTTTGCCCGAACCCACGTCGCCTTGCAGCAGGCGTTGCATGCGCTGACCGGTCGCGAGGTCGGCGTCGATTTCTGTGAGGGCCGCGACTTGCGAGCCGGTCAACGTGAATGGCAGGGAATTGATGAGGCGGGCCCGAATGCGGCCGTCGCCTGCGATGGCGCGACCGCTCAAGTGGCGCTTTTGCGAACGCATGATCTGGAGAGCGAGCTGGCCCGCGAGCAATTCGTCGTAAGCGAGGCGCTGCCAGGGGCCGCCACCTGGGGAGATGTCGGCTGCGTCCACCACGCGGTGAAGTCTCAAAAGCGACGATGCGAAATCGGGCCAGCCTTTGGAGGCGAGGAACGCAGCGTCTTGCCATTCGGGCATGCGCGGGACGAGGTCGACGGCTTGGCGGGCGGCTTTGGTCAGCAGTTTGTTGGAGAGCCCTGCGGTCAGTGGATAGACGGGTTCGAGCATTGGCAAGTCGCCACGGTGTTCGGGCGAAACCATGTAGTCGGGGTGGACCATCTGCAGCGTTTCGCCGAAGCGTTCGACGCGGCCCGACACGAAGCGGGTTTCGCCTTCGGGGAGTTGGCCTTCGATGAAGCTGCGGTGGATGCGGAAGAAAATCAGCTCAAGGCGACCCGTGTCGTCCTCGCACAGTACCTTGTAGGGGGCTTTGGTGTTGCCGCGCGGGCTGGGCTTGTGTTTCAACACGCGGACTTCGAGCGTCGCGATGGTACCGGGCATGGCGTCGGCGACGGTTGGCTGGGCGCGGCGGTCGATGATGCCTGTTGGCATGTGCCATAGCAGATCGAGCACGCGCGGATCCGCAACGCCCGCTGGGATCGCGAGCACCTTTGCCAGCAGTTGCACCATGCGCGGGCCGACGCCGGTTAGGCTTTCAACGGACGCAAACAGCGGTGTCAGTTCATAGGGCCGCATACCGTGGTGGGTGCTTTCAGGTGAGTTCAGCCAGATTGGAGTTGATGTTTACGCGGCAGAGGGGCGTGCCTGCAACTGTGCGCTGCGCGTTGGGCTGCCGCCCAAGCCCGCTTGGGGGAATGCTTCCCCCAAGCCCCCTTCATTTTTGGATCCTAAGTGGTCTCACATTGACACCGGGCAAAACTAAGGATTTTCTGGTTGTGCCGTATTCTGACCAGTTCAGAGGAGGATGTCATGATAAGGACGTTGAAGGCGTTGCTGGCGGGTGGTGCGGCAGGGTTGGTCGCGTTGGCGTTCGCGCCTGCTGCAGAGGCTGGCCAGCCGTGGTCGTGCCTCTGCCAGGGTAAGCCCAAGCGCTATATTGCCTCCACGCATATGTGCGAAAAGGATTTGCACAAGAAGTCCAAGAAACCGGTCGCGCGGGGTTTCAAGCTGCTGGTTCCCGCGTGCACGCGGGCGCAGTTCATGGCGTGGAATACGCGGGCCTGCAAGTTGCAGCACTGCAAGCCGCCGAAATTCTGACCTCTTGACCTGATTTGGGGGCTGCGCGGTTTGACCGCTGGCGGGCGTGCGCGCCTATCCTTATAAATCCATTTACGCGACGGGGTGGCAGGAATGCCGTCCCGCTCTTGGCGTTTTGGGGGTGCGAAACACGACATGACCGATGGAATCGAATTGCGCCGCCGCCGTGCGGCTTACCGGGCCGCTCACCGTGGCACCAAGGAAATGGACATCATGATCGGGCGCTATGGGGCCGCCATGCTGCCGACGCTGACTGATCCGGCGCTGGCGCATTTTGAAGAGTTCATCGCTTTGCCCGATCCCGAGTTGCAAAGGTGGCTGCTGACAGCGGCGGAAACCGCTGCTCCCGCTTTCACAGCCCTCGTCGCCGAAATGCGTAAGTTTCACGGGCTTTGAAGCGGCCGTGACAGTATGATCTCAAACGCAAAGAACCTCATTCGATCATGACAACGCCTGTGCAGACGCGGACTGACATTATCCTTTCTGGGGCGCCGGAGGGGTTGGATGCGCTGGTATTGGCGCGGCTGGTAGACGAAATGGC
>JANOVN010000033.1:0-5273 GCA_031417455.1 Hyphomicrobiaceae bacterium
GCCTGCGCTTGGCAATCAGCGCATTCAATCGAACCTTCCCCTGAAGCACCTGGTCAATCGCATCCCCGATGCGCTTCGTCCGCCGCAGTTCGTCGTCGTCGGTGGCAAAGTCGCGCGCCAACAAGAAGGTATCGAGCGCAAACCCGTCCCGCGTCGTCGTGATATGCGCGCCCGAAATGTTGGCCCCCGCCGCCGCGCATGCGCCTGCAAACAAAGCGAGCAGCCGCGCATGATTGGGGGCATAAATGGTCAACTCGGTGATCGCCTTGAACGCATCCGTGTTGGCCGCGGTCATGAGCTTTTCACCGCTCTTTTCCGCGCTGGCGACGATGTGCGCATGCTCGATCTGCTGGAGTACGTCCGTGCGCAACCAATAATCCGGGAAGTGCCGGTCCTCAAACCGCGCAATGTCGCTGGCAAGCCATCCCTCGCCCGCCAGTGCTGTCCCCAACGCTGCCTTCGCGTCCGCGACCCGCTGCGACCGCTCGATGTGCGTGTGCCCGCCCGCGACCAGCGGTTCCGTCTCGTGATAGAGCGTCCGCAACAGCTGACCCTTCCACCCGTTCCAGACCCCAGGCCCCACCGCACGGATATCCGCCGTCGTCAAAATGAGCAGCATCTTCAGCCGCTCGGGGCTCTGCACGATGTCGGCAAAATCGCGAATGGTCTTGGGGTCTGAAATATCGCGGCTTTGCGCTATGTTGCTCATCGTCAAGTGCTGCTCGATCAGCCACGCGACCGTGTCCGTTTCGGCAGCGCTCAATCCCAGCCGCGGGCAGACTTGGCGCGCGATCCTGGCCCCCACGATCGAATGATCCTCGCTGCGCCCCTTGCCGATATCGTGCAGCAACGCTGCCACGAACAGCACTTTGCGGTTCTGCACGTGAGGCATCAGCACATGCGACAGCGGTAGCTGGTCTTTGTTTTTCCCCTGCTCGACTTCGGTCAGATTCGCAACCGTCCGGATCAGGTGCTCGTCCACCGTAAAGTGGTGATACATGTTGAACTGCATCATCGCGACGATGCGCCGGAACTGCGGAATAAACCGTTCCAGCACACCGGCCTCGTTCATGTGCCGCAAGGCCGCTGCCGGATTGACCTTGCCGGTCAGCAGTTCGACGAAGATCCGGTTCGCTTCTGGATCGGCGCGCAGCTTACCATCGATCAGCCGCAACGACTGGCGCAATTGCCGGATCGCATCGGGATGCAGCGCCGCATCGGTCAGCTGCGCCTGCGAAAAGTACCGGATAATGTTGACCGGATCGCGCTTGAAAACGTGGGGATCGGCGATGTTGAGCCGGTCGTTATCGACTTTAAAATCCGTCTTCTGCCGGATTTCGCGCCGTATGCGCCAGTTCAACGGGCTGATCAGGCTCGACAACCCCGGCGTCGCCTTGAGCTGACGCATTTCCAGCGCCGAGCACAAGATCGTCGTCAGCGCGCCGACATCCTTGGCGACCAGAAAATAGTGCTTCATGCAGCGTTCGACCGCGCGAAGCCCGCTGCGTTCCGCATAACCCAGATATTCCGCTAGCTGCGGCTGATGTTCGAACGTCAGCCGCTCCTCCGCCCGCCCCGTCATGAAGTGCAGGAAACACCGCACCGTCCACAGGAAGTCCTCGCAGCGCCGGAACGTCTGCACTTCCTCAGGCGTAAACAGCCCGGCTTTGACCGCGTTCGGCCCCACCTCGCCGCCGTATAGATACTTCGCCAGCCAATGCAGCGTATGCAGGTCGCGCAACCCGCCCTTACCATCTTTGACGTTGGGTTCGACCCGGTAGCGCGATTGCCCCGCCTTGTCGTGGCGTTCTTTTCGCTCGATCATCTTGGCTTCGACGAACGCCCGCGCCGTTCCCTTCACGACCTCATTGGCAAACCGCGTTTCGAGTTTGGCAAACAACGTCGCATCGCCATGAATGAGCCGCGCATCGAGCAGCGAAGTCCGGATCGTAAAGTCGCTCTGCGATAGCTTCAGGCACTGATCGATGGTGCGGGTCGCATGCCCGACCTTGAAGCCGAGATCCCACAACACATACAGGATCGACTCGGCAACACTTTCGCCCCATGGCGTCTGTTTGTAGGGCAGCAGGAACAAGAGATCGATGTCCGACCCAGGTGCCAGCAAACCCCGCCCATACCCCCCCGTCGCCACGATAGCCATCCGTTCCGCGTCCGACGGATTGGTCGCCCGCCAGATATGCGTGGCCTTATAATCGTAAATCAGGCTGACCAGTTCGTCGGTAAACTGCGACAGCCCGCTCGCGCATCGCCGTCCGTTGCAATCAATTTCAAGCCGCGCCCGTGCTGCCGCTCTCGCATCGCGCACCAGCTCCTTCAACCGTGCCGTAATGGCAGGCTTGGCTGCGGCCCCATCGTTGCCAGCCTTCTGGAACAGCGTCGTTAATTCGACACGCAGGGCTTGCGGGTCAAAGTAAGGTGGCTGTGCAATTTCGGTCGTCGTGAGTGTATCCATGGCGCAGAATACGATTCTAGATGACGCTTGTCAGTGCGAAATGCCTTTTCTGTTGAGTTTCCACAACCAAGGGTCACCCTATGAATGGCCTCCTGCTCTCAGCCATCGACCGCTGGATTGGCGTCAAACCCAACAAGCCTGATCCCGCAGCCGCAACGGCGTCGCCCGCCGTCGTCGTCACCGGCGGTTCTTCCGGCATCGGCTTAGCCATCGCCCAGGAGTTCCATCGCCAAGGCGAAACGGTGGTCCTGGTCGCGCGCGATCAAGACCGCCTGTTCGCTGCCAGTTCAAGTTTCCAGCCATCCAAGAACATCGATACGATCAAGCGCATCCACACGATCTCGATCGACGTCACCACCCCCCGCGCTCCAGCCTTGCTGGATAAAGCGCTCCGTGACCTCAACCTTTACCTCGATGTCCTCGTCAACAGCGCAGGCACGGGTCTCGCCGGCCCCTTCGACACCCATAGCCCGCAAGAACTCGACCGCCTCGTCGACCTGAACGTCTCAGCTCTCACCCGCCTGACCCGCCACGCCCTCCCTGCCATGAAGGCCCGTGCCCATGGCGGCGTCATCAACATCGCGTCCCTTGGCGGCTACCTGCCCGGCCCCAACCAGGCAGCCTATTACGCCAGCAAAGCTTACGTTTGCTCCCTGACCGAAGCGTTGGCCTCCGAACTGGCGGGCTCCGGCGTCCGCATGACGGTTGTTGCCCCTGGTCCCGTCGAAACCAGGTTTCACGCTAAAATGGGTGCCGATAACGCGCTGTATCGCTGGCTGATGCCGGCCCTGTCACCTGCTGGCACTGCCCGCGCCGCCGTCTTCGCCTACCGCCTCGGTCGCAGCGTCGTCGTTCCTGGCCTGATTTACAAAGTCATGGCCGTCGCGGTGGGGATCATCCCGCACTGGCTCACCCTGCCGTTCATCAAGCTGATCCTGTCCCCAAGGCCAACCCGTTTAAATGATGACACAAACAATTCGCGCTAACTTTTTCGCGTGGCGGTTGCAAAATAGTAACAATTGGCGTGCAATATCCTCTCACGCGCTGTGACTTCAGGTTTTGCGTATCCTCAGCGCTTCAGCGGCGGTGTCCCCCCCGACACCGCCGCACCCTTTTTGTAGCCAGCCTCAGGCCATCATCGAGACCGCTCGGCCCATCACAATGAGGCACGGCTGCTCCCCATCCAGCGTCTCGATGGCCTCGGTTAGTCCGCTCACCGTCGTCTTGATATGCCGCCGTTGCGCAGTCGTTGCTCCGCTGATCGCCAACGCCGGTGTCGCCGGATCAAGTCCCGCCGCCAGCAACTTCGGCATCATCTCCGCCAGCGTCCGCGCGCCCATATAAAACACCGTCGTCGTCCACGGATCGGCCAATTGCGCCCAGTCGTGCTCCGGTGCATGTCCGCTCTCGGCGTGTCCGGTTACAAACTGCAGCCGCCGCGCGAGTTTACGATCCGTCAGCGACAGCCCCAGTTCCGACGCCGCCCCCAACGCCGCCGTAATTCCAGGCACGAATTCTATCAAAACTCCGGCGGCCCGGCACGCAGCGATTTCCTCGTTCGCGCGCCCAAACACCATCGGATCGCCGCCCTTCAGCCGCACGACCCTCTTACCGGAAAGCGCAAACGCCACCATCCGCTCGTTGATGTCGCTCTGCCGGCACGACTTCCCCCCACCGGTTTTGCCCACCAGCACCCGCAACGCTTCGCGCCGCCCAAGCTCCAGAATATCAACGCCCACCAGCCGGTCATACATAATGACGTCTGCCGACTGCAGCGCCCGCAACGCCTTCACCGTCAGCAATTCCGGATCGCCCGGACCCGCACCCACCAGCACGACCGACCCGCGCTGGGCCTCGCGCCCACCAGCCTCGCCGCTCTGCGCAAACAACCCCTCAAGCTCGCCAGCTGTCGGTGCCGTGCGTGCCGCCAGCGCCGCATCCGCAAACCGCCGCCACAAATCCCGCCGCGCTGCCCCCATCGGTAGCCGGGCTTTCACGGCGTCGCGCAAATCCTTGGCCCGCGCCGCCCATTCCCCAACCGCTGGATGAAGCAAAGCCTCGATCTTCCCGCGTATCGTCTGCCCCAGTACGGGAGCCGCCCCGTCCGTGCTGATCCCGATGGTAATCGGACGACGATTGATGATGGCACCGAAGGTGAATGTCCCCATCCCCGGCGTATCGACCAGATTGACCGCCACTCCCGCAGCCCGGGCAGCCAGCGCAAACGCTTGGGCCTCATCGCCCTCAAGCGCGCCGACCGCCACCGCCGCCCCGGTAAAGTCTCCCGCCTGCCAGCCCCGTTCAACCAGCGTAACGCTGCCTGCTGGCGGGCCATCGCGCAACGCGATCAAGTCCGCGCTGGGTTCGGCTGCATAAACCTCGACATGCGCCCCCGCCGCCGCCAGCAGCTCCGCCTTCCAAATACCGCCCTCGCCGTCGCCCGCCACCACGGCCCGCTTGCCGCGCAGATCAAAAAACACCGGCAATACCGCCAACGGGCTCATCCGCGCCGGCCGCGTCACGCGGGGCGAAATCTTCTCCGGAAAAATCTCAGAGTGTGTCACGGCGGGCTTTCTTTACTTGAATCTGGATCATCCCCCACTCCATGGCCGACCCGAGGGACCCTGCCGTCCAGTGCCACGGGGGGGATCTATTCATGTAATACCAAACCGCATAAGTACTGACTTATGCGGTTTGGTATCCGCGCGTGGGGTTGGTGGGGCGGCCACGCGCAAAGCAAAGAGAATACCAGCCCGCAGCCTGTCGAACGAAGAGTCAAAACTTCTGCGGGCTGGTATAA
>JANOVN010000034.1:0-6331 GCA_031417455.1 Hyphomicrobiaceae bacterium
GTGGAAGGGCCATCGCTCAACGGATAAAAGGTACGCCGGGGATAACAGGCTGATGACGCCCAAGAGTCCATATCGACGGCGTCGTTTGGCACCTCGATGTCGGCTCATCACATCCTGGGGCTGGAGCAGGTCCCAAGGGTACGGCTGTTCGCCGTTTAAAGTGGTACGTGAGCTGGGTTCAGAACGTCGCGAGACAGTTCGGTCCCTATCTGCCGTAGGTGTAGGAGAATTGAGAGGATCTGTCCCTAGTACGAGAGGACCGGGATGGACATACCTCTGGTGGACCTGTTGTCGCGCCAGCGGCATAGCAGGGTAGCTATGTATGGACGGGATAACCGCTGAAGGCATCTAAGCGGGAAACCTACCTCAAAACGAGTTCTCCCTTGAGAGTCGATGTAGACCACATCGTTGATAGGCTTGGTGTGGAAGCGCTGCAAGGCGTGTAGCTTACAAGTACTAATAGCTCGATAGGCTTGATTGCTCTCATTAAGCAATACTCACCTCAGATCTTATTCGGGGCGAGTGACGACGTTCGGCACAAGGAGTTCCTTAAGCCGTTTGGTTTTTCCAAACGGAATTGGGCTCCGCGCCGAGCGGCAAACAAAAAATACCAGAAGTCATATTCACACACACGCCGACCTGGTGATAATGGCGGGGTGGCTGCACCCGATCCCATTCCGAACTCGGCCGTGAAACGCCCCTGCGCCGATGGTACTTTGTCTCAAGACATGGGAGAGTAGGTCGTCGCCAGGTCTGCATGTGTGTGAATATGAATGCCGCTGAAAATGCGGGGTCATCACCCTCTTCAAAATCTCTACAAAACCCTCGCCCTAACCCGGCGAGGGTTTTTGCGTTCGGTTTCCACGAACGCCATCCCGCTCGTATCTCTCCGGTGAGGATCGCCTTGTTGGGATCGGCCTTTTGCGGGACTGGCGCTGATCCAGAAGATTTACCGTATCGAGAAGTTTGCGCGCGAGGCGAAACTCACGCCCGATCAGCGCAAGCAATTGCGTGAGGAGAAGGCGCGGCCGGTCTGGAACGAGCTGCGCAAATGGCTCGACGCCAAAAGCGGCCAGGTGCCGCCGCAGTCGCTGATTGGCAAGGCGCTCGGCTATCTCGATAATCAGTGGGCAGGCCTGATCCGCGTGCTCGACGACGGCCGACTGGAGGTCGATAACAATCTTTGCGAGAATGCCATCAGACCTTTTGTGATGGGAAGAAAGGCATGGCTGTTCTCCGACACGCCGGCCGGTGCCGAAGCCTCCGCGCGTCTGTATGGACTGATCGAGACGGCCAAGGCCAACGGCCTGGAGCCCTACGCCTACCTCAAACTCGTCTTCACCGAGATGCCCAAGGCGACAACGCTCGGCGACGTCGAGGCCCTGCTGCCCTGGAACGCCGCCCGACCGGCGACGCCCAGCGTCGCCGCCTGACCCAGCTCGCGTCAAGCAGACAATGACACGTCGATCATCGAGCGCTTACCATCAACCGGCAGATGGATGGCCTCGTCTGTCAGGTCATTGGAGTATCGTACCGTCATGATCAGTATCGGTGCCCGAAGGCGCGCGGACATCGCGCACCACTTCCAGCCACCATACACCCCGATTGTGAAGCTTTTTGAAAACCCCACCAAAACTGCTATACGGCGCGGCTAACAATAACTTCACTTTCTTCTCCCCCTGGGGAGAAGATGCCCGGTCGATGCGAAGCATCGCTTCGCGATGACAGGGCAGATGAGGGGTACACACTCCACGCCCTGACGAGAAAGTTTGAGGGGCGAAGCCGCTGCGGTCGCCTGAGCGTCTATCAGCGATAGGCGTGAATCGCAGCGCCAAGTATCGCCCCACAATTACGGACACAGGACCATGCTGCACAATCTACACGACACGACCATCCTCATGCAGGCCATCGGGCAAAAGGCCCGGGCCGCCGCGCGCGAATTAGCCGTCGCCCCCACTGAGGCCAAAAACGCCGCCCTCACCGCCGCCGCATCCGCCCTGCGCGCCAACGCACCAGCCATAATCGCTGCCAACGCCCGCGACCTTGAATCAGCCCGCGCGAGCGACCGCCCCGCCTCGTTCATCGACCGCCTGATGCTGGATGAAAAACGCGTCAACGCCATTGCCCAAAGCCTCGACGAGATCGCAGCCCTCCCCGATCCCGTTGGCCGCGTTCTCGCCCATTGGACCCGTCCCAACGGCCTCGACATCACCCGCCTCGCCGTTCCCCTCGGCGTCATCGGCATCATCTACGAAAGCCGCCCCAACGTCACCGCCGACGCGGGCGCGCTCGCTCTCAATGCTGGCAATGCCGCCATCCTGCGCGGCGGCTCGGAGAGCCATTACTCGTCGCAGGCGATCCTCGACTGCCTTACGCAAGGCCTCACAGCCGCTGGCTTACCCTTGGCCAGCATCCAGCTTGTGCCGACGACTGATCGCGCAGCCGTCGGCCTCATGCTAACCGGTCTCGACGGCAACCTCGACGTCATCGTCCCCCGTGGCGGCAAATCGCTTGTCGAGCGCGTCCAGTCCGAAGCTCGCGTCCCCGTCTTCGCCCACCTGGAAGGCATCTGCCACACCTACGTCGATCGCGGCGCCGACCTCGACATTGCAATCCCCATCGTGCTGAACGCCAAACTCCGCCGCACCGGCGTCTGCGGCTCGACCGAAACCTTGCTCGTCGACAAGAACACGCACGAGGACTACCTGACCCCGCTCGTCAAAGCCCTTCTGGACGCTGGCTGCGAAGTGCGTGGCGACGAGGCAAGCGTCAAGGCCGACCCCCGCGTGAAGGCCGCGACGCCCGACGACTACGGCCACGAATTCCTTGATGCCATCATCGCCGTCAAAACCGTCGACGGCGTCGATGAAGCCATCGCCCACATTGCCAAATACGGCTCGCAGCACACCGATTGCATAATCACCGAATGCAACGGCACCGCCGCCCGCTTTCTCGCCCGCGTCGATTCAGCCATCGTCCTCCACAACGCCTCGACCCAGTTCGCAGACGGCGGCGAATTCGGCATGGGCGCTGAAATTGGCATCGCCACCGGCAAAATGCACGCGCGCGGCCCCGTCGGCGTCGAACAACTGACCACGTTCAAATACGTCGTCCGCGGCACCGGCCAAATCCGCCCTGTATAACTGCTGTCATCCCGGCCAACCCCGGACACTTGATCCGGGGGCCGAGCCGGGACCCAGACATGCGCGCCGAAGGCACCATTTTTCTCGACCCTCACCCCGCGACCGAAATCCGGGCCCCCGCCACCGGCAACGAAACCCGCACCAGATCGGCTGCGTGCTTCTGCACTTGCAGCATCCGCCAGCACTGCGGCAACCGCACCCCATGCTCGCGCGCCGATGGGACCATGCTTGCGGTGACGATCAGGAAAGCCGCGATGATTAAGATGTTTGAGCGGGTCATGGAAAGCACTCCAAAGTGCAGCTTGTCTATGACCCAACCCTGCACCCAGCCGCCGCCTCCCGCTGTTACCCGCGTAACCTGCAATCCCATGATCGATTTAAATTTTTCGGCGCACCCTGTTACCCGCGAAACAGCGCCCCGCCTCCGCAAAGGTCATCCTTGGCTCAACGAAAACCCAACGCCCCCAATACTCAACGCCCCAGGAGCCCCCCGATGACCAACTCCCTGACCCGCACCATCGCCGCCGCCGCAATCGCCGCTTCCATCATTGCCGGCATCACCACCCAAGCCTCCGCCGCCAGCCTCGCCGTCGAACTGGCCTGCGCTGCCGACTATTACTCCTATTGCAGCCAGCACGACCCCGACGGCCCCGGCGTCAGATCCTGCATGCGTGCCAATGGCCCCAAGCTGTCAAACCGCTGCATCAAGGCTCTCGTCGCTGCCGGCGAAGTCTCGAAATCCGAAGTCGAGAGCAAAACCGCCAGCAAGGGCCATTGATCCTGGACCGTTGCTATTCTGACTGCCCCACGACCTCCACCGGGCGCAACTTCCCCATGACCGCGGCGATATCGGCGCTCGCTGCCCGCTCTGCATGAGCCGCGATCTGCCGGTAACGCTTGACGAGTTCATGCCCGAACGGCGTCAACGACGCCCCGCCGCCGCTCTTCCCGCCGGTCTGCGACGCCGCGACCGGTTCGGTAAACGCCTTGTTCAACTGATCGACCAGTTCCCAAGCCTGCCGGTAGCTCATATTCATCGCGCGCCCCGCCGCCGATATGGAGCCGAGCGCATCGATCTGTTCCAGCAGCAGCATCTTCCCCGGCCCTAACCGGCCATGCGCACCCAAATCCACCCGCACGATCAGACTGACTTGCGGCACCCGCGTCATGGCAATTCTCCCTAAGATCGAACGACTGTGCGCCCACCAACCTGCCGATTTCAACCAGTTCGCGGCTCAACCCTTGGTGCAAAGGCGAAAATCGCGCTATTCCTGCTGACCAGCGCCTCCATCAACGAGACTCATGCCCCATCCCCCGTCCTTTAATAGCTTCGGCTCGATCCGCGTAAAGACGCCGCTCGTGATGCCGCGCCAGCGGATCGGCGTCATGGGCGGCTCGTTCAACCCGCCCCACGACGGCCACGCCATCGTCGCCTCGACCGCACTCAAACGGCTGGGCCTCGATCAGCTCTGGTGGCTCGTCACCCCGGGCAATCCCTTAAAATCCCACAACGGCCTCGCCCCCCTTGCGCAACGCATGTCCGCCTGCGCCAAGCTGGCGAACGATCCACGAATGCACATCACCGCCTTCGAAGCCCAGCTCAAGACACCCTATACGGCCGCAACGCTCGGCTTTCTCGCCAAACGCTATCCCGCCACGACGTTCATCTGGATCATGGGTGCCGACAATCTGGCGACATTCCATCGCTGGCAGCACTGGCGCATGATAGCCAGTCAACTCCCCATCGCCGTCGTCGACCGCCCCGGCTGGCGGCTGAAAGCCCTGTCTTCCCCCGCCGCCCGCGCGCTCTCGCGCACCCGCCTGCCAGAAATTGCCGCATCGAGCATTGGCCGCTACCCGCCGCCCCACTGGTGCCTGCTTTCGACCCGGCTTTCCAACGCCTCCTCCACCCAACTGCGCGCTAAACTGCCCAAACCTGCTTGACCAATTCTGACTATCGCCCGTTCAAATTTGCGGTAGTCCCGCCGCCTTACAAACCAAGAAACGCCAATCCCTTGGCGGATGGGGCAAAGTACGGTATTTAGCACTGGCTGGCCTTGTCAGGATCGGCCAACGAACCGACGTTAACCTCTTGCTTGTCGCGCCAAACGCCCTGTTTTGCTGGGCTCCAACCCAAGGATGACCGCCAAAATATGAGAACCACAACCGAGGCCTCCGCTCGCGCCCCCTCGCAAACCGAGCGCCTCACTGCCGGTGCGGCAGCACAACACGAGGCTTCCGCCACGTTGCTCGCACAGGTCGTATCCATACTCGATGAAGCCAAAGCCGAGGAAATCGTCTCGATTGATCTCGCAGGCAAGTCGACCATCGGCGATTTCATGGTCATCGCCTCTGGCCGGTCGGACCGCCACGTCGGCGCCATCGGCGACCAGCTCCAGCGCAAACTGAAAGAAGCAGGCGTCGGCCGGATTCGCGCCGAGGGCATGGAAACCTGCGACTGGGTCCTGATCGACGACGGCGACATCATCATTCACATCTTCCGCCCCGAAGTACGCGAGTTCTACAAACTCGAAAAGATGTGGACCGGCGAACGCCCCACCGACGAATCCGCGCCCCACTAACACCCGTGCCGCGCGTCCGACTTAGACAATCAGCCTGCTTGAGCCTGCTCTTGCAGGTTATGCGCGTCGGCGCGAGCGTCGGAGTCGAAATGGCCGTTCGCCATTTCGACAAGAAAAAGAGCCTCGTCGCATGCGCATTATCATCTCAGCCATCGGAAAGCTCAAAGATAGCGGTGAACGCGACCTGTTCGACCGTTACGCCAAGCGCATCGACCAGAGCGGACGCAGTGTATCCCTCGGACCCCTGACCGTCGTCGAACTGCCCGAAAGCCGCGCCGCAGATGTCGCATCGCGCAAAGCCGACGAATCCGCCCGCCTCCTCAAAGCCGCCGCCACGGCAGAGACAATCATCGCACTGGATGAGTTCGGCCAAAACCTGACCAGCACCGCGTTTGCCAACTGCTTAGCCCAATTCCGCGACAGCGGGCTCAGCAGCGTCGCCCTGCTCCTCGGCGGTCCAGACGGCCACGGCGCTGACGTTCTCGCCTCAGCCAAACTCAAATTGTCGCTGGGTGCCATGACCCTGCCCCACGGCCTCGCCCGCGTGCTCGTCGCCGAACAAATCTACCGCGCGACCACCATCCTCTCCGGCCACCCCTACCACCG
>JANOVN010000035.1:0-1610 GCA_031417455.1 Hyphomicrobiaceae bacterium
TCGACCCCAGCTTGGCGATGCTCAAATCGTGCGTGGCGGAGGCGGAAAATAGCGGGGACGTCTCAGTCAGCGCCCGCCAGCGGCTCAAAGCGATGCTGCAATTCATGGAGACGGTCGACCGGGGCTTTGGCGAGATCATGCGGCTACCTTCGCCCACCATTCTCGCCCTGATCCGGATGGGCGGCGCGTTAGCCCGTTTCGTCCAGCCGATGGGCCGCAGCAAACAGCCAAAGTAATAGCAGGGGGCGGGCATGGTGGCGGGCGTTGCCGAGCGGGCTAGCGTACCCGACAATCTGGATCGTGATTGGCGCATGCGCGATCTGACAGGGGAAGGTGCGTGGGCGCAATTACCCCTTATCGTTCAGCGGCGATTTTCCGTGCCGCCTGCTCGTGGTATTCCAAAGCTCTACAAGGGCCGCGTGCTTGAAACCCGGCTGTCGTGGGCGGGCTGGGTCTTGGCTCAGGCTGCTCGATTGGTTGGTGCCCCCATCCCGCTCGATCATGGCGCGACGGGCTCATCCACGGTTTCGGTGACAGAAGACGAGGCAATTGGCGGGCAAGTTTGGACGCGCGTTTACGCCCGCTCCGGCCGCTTTCCCCAAGTCATCCATTCGGCCAAACGCTTTCGCGGCCCGACGGGGCTTGAGGAATACATCGGGTCTGGCGTCTGCATGGAACTCGCCGTGACCGTCGAGCGCGGGTGCCTGATTTTCCGATCACAACACTATGTCCTGCAATGGCGCGGCCGCCGGATCCGCATTCCTGCGTTGGTGTGCCCTGGCAGAATGGAGATTGTGCACGAACAGGTCAGCCCGAGCCAATTCAGCTTCCTACTCACGTTGCATCATCCCTGGTTTGGCATGCTGCTGAGACAAGAAGCGCTGTATTGCGATACATGATGCGCGACAATCGAGATCGGGAGCACTTGTTGAGAGTACCGATGCACGAGCGCAGGTAACAGGGGCAAAAGGCCGGGCAAGTGTTGCTCTCCAGCGATTCCCAAGCGGGGCATTCTGTGACTCCGTCGGTCTATGGCCGAATCACCCCGCATCGTCGACGGGCTTGGCCTCGAAGAGCTGAAGTCGTTGCTCGTGCAGGTTCTGGAGGACAATGCCCGACTGAAGGCAGAGAACGCCGAGCTGCGTGACGAGATCGCGCGGCTGACGGGCTTGAAGGGCCGGCCCAAGATCGCGCCGAGCGGCATGGAGAAGGCGACGGAGCCCGGGGCCACTACCAAGGGCCAGCGCAGAAAAGGTCGGCGCGGCTCCAAGCGTGCGAAGCTCACCATCGCCGAGACCAAGGTCGTCAAGGCCGAGAACGTTCCGGCCGGAGCCCGCTTCAAGGGCTACGAGGAGTTCGTCGTCCAGGAAACAGTATCTGCTTCGTCTCAAAGATTAACCGACCTCACCCAACCTCACCCCACAAATCATACTCGTCCGCCGCCGTGATCGTCACCTGCAGAATGTCCCCCGGCTTTGCGCCCTCCGCGCCATCCACGAACACGCTGCCGTCGATCTCGGGCGCATCCCACTGCGAGCGGCCCACCGCGCCGTCCTCATCCACTTCGTCGATCAACACCGGGATCGTCCGCCCGACGCGCGTCTGCAAAA
>JANOVN010000036.1:0-2898 GCA_031417455.1 Hyphomicrobiaceae bacterium
CAGGCGGCCACCCACGACGACTAACTTCGAAAGCCCTGTCCATCGATCCCAAACACACGTTAGAAAAGAAGGAGACTTTCGTGTCACTCAACGGGCAATAGATCGGCCGATTTGTCGGGACCAACACCGGCCTTCTAGTCATCGACCTCGACGACAGAGGAACATTTTTTCAGGGGACCGCCTGTGCGTGGGACGACGACAGGGATCTGCAGTGTTCATACGTCCTCATCCAAACCTCGGACAAAGGGGACAGTCATGTGCTCAAGGATATCCCCGTTCGTCACATCACTCACGAAGGGCGAGTTCTATCGAATGACGAACTTGAGGTACTCAAATTAAAGGGAACGCGGTTTCCGGAAACAGTCAACATAGAGATCAAATTGGTCGATCGGGCCTTGGCAGTTAAATGGTCGAGTACAATCGGCACTTCTGGGGAAGTCATCGCCACCTTCTCCAAAACGCGCGCGCTCGATCCGTCAAAATTGCAACCGCTTCCTATAACCACATGGGATGGATATAAAAAGCATGTCGCGTCAGTTGAACGGGGTCAGTTTATCTTTCGTGGACAGGCTCATCATCGCTGGCGATTGCAATCCAGTTTCTTTCGAACCGGTCGCTCAGACCTAAATTGGTATTTGAATCACGACATCCCTCAGTTAATGAAGGCATTCTGTGTTCTGACTGCGCATAAATTCGACTTACGGGACAGCACCCACCACATACCTATCCCGTTAGCTCAGGCATGGCCTGGGCTGAGTTGAAGCGGCGGTAAGGTTTGATGGTGTCGATGAGTTGGCGCATCGTTTTGGTTGGGCGGGCGACGAGGCTTTCGATGAGGCGGGCGGCAATGCGCCCGACGCCGTTGGTTTTGCGGCGGTTGTGGCGGAAGGCGAACTCGTCGAGGTAGGCCTGCAAGTGCTTGGGGCCAACTGCGCCCGCGTGCGTGCCGAGCAGCCAGCGCTTCAGGAGTGAGGTCATCCAGTGGCACCCCTGCACAACGTCGTGCGCGCGCCGCTCTGCTTTGGTCTGGACGACAGGTTCGTGGGGCCGCTCGCCCAGGCTTTTGGCACTGTACCCGGCGTGGCCGTCGGTTGTGACTTTGCTTGCGGTTGCGACCTCGGCGTCGGCGAACTGTTTGAGCGTGCCGCCATCATTGTTTGGCGCGTGGGCGAGGCGCACGCGTCCGTTGGCTTCGGCGGCCACCAGAACCAGCTCTTTGTTCGGGCTGCCTTTTCCCCCGACGAGCGCCTCGTCGATCTGGACAAAAGGGCCAAGCGGCTCGCTGTTGGAGCGCACCATTGCCGAGCGCAGTTTGTGCAGCCACAACCATGCGGTCTTGTAAGATCCAAAGCCCATGATGCGCTGGAAATCCTTGCCCGAAATACCGGTGCGGCGCGTCGAGATCTCGAAGATCGCGCGAAACCACACCTTGAACGGCTTGCGCGTTTTTTCCAGCACCGTGCCCGATGTGAGGCTGGTCTGATGACCGCAATCGGCGCACTCGAACGTGGTACCGCGGCGGATGGTCCACACCCGCGTCGACTGGCAGCGCGCGCACGCGGGCTTGCCGCCCCAGCGGGCCATGATCCAGTAATCGCGACAGTCTTCCTCGGTCGCAAAGCGCGCCTCGAACTCGGTCGCCGTCTTGGGAAAATCACGCCACAATTTATAGTCGGTCTCGTGCGTCATGACTCACCCCCGGTTCAACTACCCCTCCCACGAAATTGCGCCTGAACTATGGGGATAGGTATGTCTTGCCTCTCTAGACGGTATTTTTGAGCGCTCTCTACCTGCGCGCGATCTGGCGCATATTGGCAATGCCGTGCCGTCAGCCCGCATTTTCGGGCGCGACCGGCTGCTTCCCGGCCCGCATCCTCGGGCCGACGCACTTGACGGGAGAGAATCTTGGAAACGACGCCGCGCGCATCTTCGCGGGGTCTCTCCACCGGCGCAGTCCAGGCCGCAGATCACTGGCCTGCGACGTCGTGTCTGACGAAAGGGCTCTTCCTAAGTCATGATCCCTGATCGACCCGCCGGGGCGATGTGGACGATCCCCGTCCGACGCCCATAGCGCACCACGGCGCGCAAGGTGAAGTCATCGTCCTCTGCACTTGGGCGACCGTAGCGCAGCGAAGGAGCGGGGCCCTTGCCCCGCTTGACGAGCCGAGCACCGTGGTACTGCCTTCGACGTCCTGTCCGGCGGTGCGATTGTATTTCGCCCACACCGCGTCAGGTCGCCCACCCGCAGGGCGCAGACCGCCTTCGGGCTGCGTCGGCGAGGGAGCACAGCGACCCGCCGATGTCGAGCCGACCCGACCACTGGAAGGGTGACGCCCCAAAACGGAACATGGCAGCGAGAACGGGGTGAGTTCGCGTATGATTATCGGCTGCACTGCGCCTAAAAAAGCTGCGAATGGTGCGACCCAGGAGATGAACATAGTTCTTCGATCCAACCGATCCGTATCATGAGACACGTCACTGCCACTTTGTGACGGTGAGAGTTTCACCACCCCGATCGACCCGTTTGCGACGGTTGACGGCAGCAGGTTGCTTACACTTGACAAAGTCTGCAATGGGGAGATAGCGGTCATACAGAAAAGCTATTTCGGGCATCGTTGGCGCAAACGGCTCCGCGTCAGTTGAACCTTCTGAAGCTGACATGAATAGTGCGGTTCTCGTTAGTCAACTCGCACCGTGGCAGCGCTTGTACTTGCGCCCCGACCCGCAGGGACACGGTTCGTTGCGCCCAGTCTTCACGAGCGAGAACATGCGCCGAGACCGTTCCTCGCCTCCAAGATGAGCCCGTCCTGAAGCTATCGCTTCGATCATTTCCGCGCGGTCCTGGAGCATCTGACGCTGTTCCGGCGTCCCGCCATACTCCCGCAGCATGCGAAATCC
>JANOVN010000037.1:0-3216 GCA_031417455.1 Hyphomicrobiaceae bacterium
CCGACATGGGACACGAACACGCAACTTTCCGCTTGCGGATATCCTTGCCGACCAGCACCCGCGCCGTCACAACCCGCCTGACGTGGACACCAAAACCCACCCCGGTTTGACGATATCCCCTACGTCGCCTTCGCGGCCTCCGCCACCAACCGCGTCAGCGTCACCGCCTGCGTCTGGGCAGGATCCAATCACTTCGTCATCCCGGCGAAGGCCGGGACCCAAGCATGCATCCATTGTGCACATTAGCCCCCTACTTCCTACGTTGCCTACGTTGCCTACGTTGCCTACGTTGCCTACGTTGCCTACGTTGCCTACGTTGCCTTCGCGGCCTCCGCCACCAACCGCGTCAGCGTCATCGTCTGCTGAGCGAGCGTCAGCGCCTGCGTCTGGGCAAAGCGCGTTTGAATTTCCACATATTCCTGCACGTCGTGCGCCTCCGCCAATTCCGCCGCCAGCCGGAAGTTCGCATCCATGTTCATCTCGCCATACCGCTTGGCTTTGAGCTGAACGAACGTCGGCCTCATATCGGCAGGTGCCGCCCCCATCATATCCTGCGCCTGCTTGGTCAGCCCCAGGAATGCCTCGTAGGCCGCCCGCGTCTGCTCGACATTCTTCTCGGCCATTTCACGAATTGTAGCGGAAACATCCTTAGACGGCTTATCAAACATTCGCAGAGTTCCTTTGATTGATTGTTATCAAGTCCAGGCAAGTACTAACTGATACCAAATCGCATAAGTACTGCCTTATGCGGTTTGGTATCCGCGCGTGGGGTTGCCTCGCCGCAGGCGATCTTTCAGATCGACGCGGCCACGCGCAAAGCAAAGAGAATACCAGCCCGCAGCCTGTCGAACGAAGAGTCAACAATTCTGCGGGCTGGTATGACACGGGCTTGGTCTCCAGCGCGCGCAGTTGCCTCGCCGCGGGCGATCCTTCAATCGACGCGACCGCGCACCGACAAGAAAGCACCATAACGCATGATCCCCGCTTCAATCCAGGGCGCGCTGCTTAACTCGTAAATCCCTGAACACTGGACAATCACCATTTCCCTGCCCCAGATGCGTCCATGACGGACCAACCCGACAAAGATCTGCAGACCTTGCGCCTGATTGCCGAACGCATTTCGCAGGGCATCTCCCAAACGCCGCCCCCCGCGCCGGTCGACGCCGCGCCGCGCCTGACGCCGGCTGCCCAGCATCTGGCCAAACTCGCCCACGAACTGCGCACCCCGTTGTCGGCCATCGTCGCTGCCGCTGAAATCATGCGCGACGAACGCTTCGGCCCCATCGGCGACCCCCGTTACCGCGACTACGCCTCGGGCATCTACGACGGCGCCCACCATGCCCTCAACGTGATCAACGCCATGCTCGGCGCATCCTCCGCCTCCGGACGCAACGCCGACGCCATCGCCTTCGCCCAACTCGACCTCAACACGCTCGCGCAACAAGTATCAGCCAGCGTCCACGCCCTGCTCGAAGCCGCGGGTCTCGCCATCGAACTGCGCCGCCAACCGCGCCTTCCCAACATCATCGCCGACCCCGTCACCGTGCGCCAGATGCTCCTCAACCTCGTCACCAACGCCATGCGCGCAACACCGGCCGGCGGCTCCATCGTCATCGCCACCACCTATGACCTTGCAGGCCCCGTCCACTTGACCGTCACCGACACCGGCACCGGCATGAGCGAACCCGAAATCGCCCGTGCCCTTGATCCCGCCAGACAATCGGACTTCGAACCCCGCCCCTCTGGCGGCCTTGGCCTGGGCTACCCCCTCATCTTGCGCTTAGCAGAGCTCAATGGCGCAACCCTCACCATCACGAGTGAGCCAGATCACGGCACATCCGTCACCATCACCTTCGCCGCTGACCGCGTCATCCCGGTCTGATACGCTAACGCACAAGTACTGACTTATGCGTTAGGGTATCAGCGCGCGGGGTTGGTGGGGCGGCCGCGCGTAAAGCAAAGAGAATCCTGCCCCATTGATCCAGTGCAACCCATTGTAGAATTTGAATAATTCTAAAGTGATAATTCTGGTCCGGGTGACGTTTTATCCATTGACCAGCGCTCGCCAAGCGGCTTACGTGACCTCGCGTGAGACGCTCACGCGGGGATGACTGAAGCCCCTTTACCGATCCCGTGGCCTTGAACCTCGGCAATTGGAGACGACCATGACCTTGAACGCATCTACGCGTCACAGCACCGCTGCGCGCACTCTCTCCCTAATCCTCGCAAGCTTTGCCTTTGGCTCTTCCCCGGCATTCGCTGGCGAGGTCAACGTCTATTCTTACCGTGAGCCCAAACTCATGGAACCGTTGCTCAAAGCTTTCACCGATAAAACTGGCATCAAGGCGAACATGATCTTCGCCTCCAGCGGCCTCGTCGAGCGCATGACCGCCGAAGGCCGCAACAGCCCAGCCGACGTGCTGCTCACCAACGATTTCGGCCTGCTCGTCCAGGCGCAGGGCGCTGGCGTCACCCAGCCCGTAACTTCGCCCACCCTTGAAAAAGCAATTCCAGCGGCGATGCGCGACCCCGAAGGCAACTGGTTTGGCCTCACCAAGCGCGCCCGCGTCGCCTACGTCTCCAAGGACCGCGTCAAGCAACCCTCCCTTACCTACGAAGAACTCGCCGACCCGAAATGGAAGGGCAAGATCTGCATCCGCTCCGGCCAACACACCTATAACATCTCGCTCATCGCCTCCATGATTGCCCGCCTCGGCGACGAGAAAGCAGAAGTCTGGCTCAACGGCGTGAAAGCCAACCTTGCCCGCAAGCCAGCCGGCGGCGACCGCGAAGCCGTCCGCGACGTGGCCGCAGGTCAGTGCGACATCGCCATCGGTAACACCTACTACATGGCCGCCATGCTCAATAACCCCGAGCAAAAGGCCTGGGCCGACGCCGTCCGCATCGTCTTCCCCAACAACGAAGATCGCGGCACCCACATCAACATCTCCGGCGCGTCTGTTGCCGCCAACGCCCCCAACAAAGCCAACGCAATCGCGCTGATCGAGTTCTTGGCAACCCCTGACGCGCAGAAAATCTACGCCAGCGACAACGGCGAATACCCCGTCGTCGAAGACGTCGCAATCTCCCCCATGGTCGCGAGCTGGGGCACCCCCAAGTCCGACACCCTGCCCCTCGCCGACATCGGCAAGCTCCGCAAGAAAGCCTCCGAACTCGTCGACAAAACCGGCTTCGACACCGGTGCGTCCAACTAAC
>JANOVN010000038.1:0-2262 GCA_031417455.1 Hyphomicrobiaceae bacterium
CTCCTAGCTGTCGGTTCCCTGGCGCCGCGTTCGAAGTCTACGATAGTTTGTCGAGCCACCCGCGCTTCCGTGGCCAAGCGGTCCTGAGACCACTCAAGTAGCCCTCGGGCGGCTCTAGATTGTTCCGGCGTCAGCATACGATATGATTAAAATGATTGACTATAAATGTCAATCTAAATGATTGACCAATAGCCCGCATCGTTGGGGAGGCAATTGGCGGGTGTGCCCGCTTGTGGCCCGAGGCTGATATCGCGCTCAACGGCGGGACCGTCCGCAGCTGAGACCAACGCGTCGCCGTTCGTCAAGCGTTCCTCGGTTGGCAGCTATCTGGGGGTAGACCGTCTGTGGTCGCCACGCTGCCCTAATGGGTGCAGATGACCCGCAGCAGACGAAGTTGCTGGGCAGCAACGATTGATGCAGATTGGCGTCGCATTGGAATTTTGATGATCGATTTTCGGGTGCTTTGATGACCGAAGCAATTGACACAGTGATCGTTGGCGCGGGGCATGCAGGCCTTGCGGCGAGTTCTTGTTTGACGAGGCACGGGATAGAGCACGTCGTTCTTGAGCGAGGGCGGGTTGCGGAGCGCTGGCGTACGGAGCGATGGGATTCCCTCGTCTTTCAGTTCCCGAATTGGTCACTGCAGTTGCCGGGCTACGCCTATCAGGGGGCCGACCCGGATGGCTACGCGTCGAAGAACGAGTTCATTCGCCTCCTCGACGACTACGCCGTCACTAGTCGCGCACCTGTGCGCTGCAGCACCGACGTGATTGCCTTGCGTGATTCCGAGGGCCACCGCTCTATGACCCTGGACACGTCGCGCGGCGTGATCGAGGTGAAGAACGTCATCATCGCGACTGGGCCGTTCCAAGCTCCCAAGATACCTTCGCTGAGCCGCGATCTTCCTTCGGAAATGTTTCAGATTCATGCGCGCGATTATCGCAATCCCTCCCAATTACCACAGGGTGCAGTTCTCGTGGTTGGTAGTGGGGCGTCAGGCACTCAAATCGCCGAAGAGTTGCACCGCAGAGGTCGCAAGGTGTTCCTCGCTGTCGGTCGGTTCCACAAGACGCCCCGGCGATACAGAGGCCGTGATTTCTATTGGTGGTTTGACAAGCTTGGATATTGGCATACGCCGCTCACAGCGATGCCACCAGAGTCCAAGAACTTGCGGTTCGTCGTGACTGCGATTGACGGTGGGCACGATGTTGATCTCCGGCAGTATGCCGCTCACGGGATCATGCTCGCCGGTCGCCTCAAGAACGCCGATCAGCAGCAAGTCGAGTTTCATGATGATTTGGATAAGACGCTGACGGAAGGCGATGCTTGGTATGCCAAGTTCAAAAGCCAGATGGACGACTACGCCAACCAGCATGAGCCGACGTTGCCAGTAGAACCGGTCCTACCGTCACCAAAACGGTTCGGATCAAACAAGTTGATTGGCATCCTGAAACTGAATCTCAGAGACGAAGGGATCTCATCTGTTGTGTGGGCCAGCGGATATAGCTGCGATTTCTCATGGATCAAGTTGCCTATTGTGGATGGGAACGGCGATCCAATCCACGAGCGTGGCGTGACCAGTCGAAGGGGGCTGTATTTCCTTGGCCTCAGGAGAACCTACTCAATTGGATCGGCGCTTGTTGCGGGGGCGGTAAACGATGCTGCCTACATTGCGGACCAAGTCGCCGCTAACCGCCAGCAGGACTGACGCACGCCCCTCGGATTGGTTCGAACCCATCAATATGTCGTTCAAGTGCAACCAGCCATCGTATCAACCGCGCGTTGGGAAGACCGCTTGTGGCCCATCGCGTCGGGACCACGGCGGTAGGTAACAGACTATACCGACCGCAACCAAGTCCGGGTGACGAAACTGAATTTGCATCACGCCGCAGCGTTGAGCACCTGCGTCGCGATTTCGTCGGCCTGCGGGACAACAAGCCTGTTCACCACGTCGACAAAGTAGAGCGTCTTCTCGGCATCCAGGCAGCAGACCGGGGCGAGCGCATGCCGGCCATTCTTGTGAAAATGGAAGCGGCCTCCATCGCCAGTCGGATCGACATCGTGCATTCGATTCATGAACGCAACGAGTTCCCTGTCCTGCAGGATTGAATGCCGATGGCGGATCCGCGGAGTTCGTCCAGCAGTGCTCGCAGATTGTGGCCGTGTCTGCTCGGCCAGTTACCGGGAATCTGCTGAATCGCTGTCTTTAGGCCGAGTTCGAAGACTTGTCGAACGCAATACCAGAACGGCTGCCCCCATGAC
>JANOVN010000039.1:0-1787 GCA_031417455.1 Hyphomicrobiaceae bacterium
TTATACCAAACCGCATAAGTACTGACTTATGCGGTTTGGTATCCGCGCGTGGGGTTGGTGGGGCGGCCACGCGCAAAGCAAAGAGAATACCAGCCCGCAGCCTGTCGAACGAAGAGTCAAAACTTCTGCGGGCTGGTATTATTTTACGCCCAGCTTCTTCTGCAGCCCCGAAGACGACGTCGTGTACTGGAACAGCAGCTTCTTGTCGGGATAAACGATTTTATGCGCGGCCTGTGCCATCAGCGCGACCTCGTGGAAACCCGACAGGATGAGCTTGAGCTTGCCCGGATAGGTATTGATATCGCCGACGGCAAAGATCCCCGGTTCATTGGTCTCAAAGGTTGAAACATCGACCTTGATCAGGTTTGCGTCGAGGTTCAGCCCCCAGTTGGCAATCGGTCCGAGCCTCATCGTCAACCCAAAGAACGGCATCAACCGGTCCACGGTCAAAACTTCCGTGCCGTCCTTGGTCGAAATCGTCGCGCAAGCGAGTTGGCCGTTGTCTCCAGTCAACGCTGTCACCTGCCCGATCTTGAGCGACACCTTGCCATCGGCCACCAGTGTTCGCATCTGCTCGACCGAATGAGGCGCACCCCGGAACTCGTCGCGTCTGTGCAACAGAGTCACCGACTTGGCGACCGGATGTAGGCTCAGCGTCCAGTCGAGCGCGCTATCTCCGCCGCCGACGATCAGCACGTCGCGGCCACGGAAGTCCTCCATGTGGCGCACCGAGTAGAACACCGACGTTCCTTCAAATGCTTCAATGCCGGCAAGCGGTGGCCGCTTGGGCGTGAACGATCCGCCACCCGCCGCGATCACCACTGTCTTGGTGATGAACACTTTGTCCCGGTCCGTCTCAAGCTGGAACCGGCCATCCGCCATCCGCTTCAAACCGTCGATCCGCTCGCCCAGATGGAACGTCGCACCAAACGGCTTGATCTGCACCATCAGCCGGTCGGTCAGCCCCTGACCTGTCACGACAGGGAGCGCGGGAATGTCATAGATCGGCTTTTCCGGATACAGCTCCGAGCACTGCCCGCCAACCTTGTCCAGGATGTCGATCACATGGGCCTTGATGTCCACGAGCCCCAGTTCGAACACCGCAAACAGCCCAACCGGACCTGCGCCGATGATGACGCAATCGGTTTCAATGGCAGCACCATGGGTCGCCAGTTCGCTCGTTACGGTCATGCATCATCCTGAGTTCGGTTGGCGCGGGACTTAGGGCTGCCGCGCGCAAGCAAAGTGATCTAAAACTGTTTTCCGGGTACCCGTAGTACGAGCCCGTCGAGGCCATCCGTTACCTTCATCTGGCAGCTGAGCCGACTCTCGGGGCGAACGTCGAAGGCAAAGTCGAGCATATCCTCTTCCATCGCATCGGCCTTGCCGGTCCTGTCCGACCAAGCCGCATCGACGTAAACATGGCACGTTGCGCACGCGCACGCGCCGCCGCACTCAGCCTCGATTCCCGCAATGCGATTGAGCCGGGCCGCTTCCATCACGGTCACGCCGGGCGCTGCCTCGACAACCTGCTGGCTGCCGTCGGGTTGGATGAACGTAATCTTGGCCATGAACGAGCCGGGCTCCTGTGAGAAACGACGTTGGAGCCGTCAGATAGCGCTCCTGAGCCAAAACGTCCAGGAACACGCAGCCTCATCCGCCGTCCGCACCCGTGTGCAAATCGGCGCAGGTGACCTTGTTTCTTCAGATTAACCCTAGCCGCGAAATCTCGGCTTCGACCTCGTCGATTGCTTGCGCAACCTGAGCAAGAACGGCTGAACGCGCCG
>JANOVN010000040.1:0-7648 GCA_031417455.1 Hyphomicrobiaceae bacterium
GCCGTTGCCGACGAACAGGGCACACCCCGCACCAAGCTGACCGGCACGATTCAGAATGACATCATCAAAGAGTATCTCTCGCGCGGCACCTACGTGTACCCGCCCGAACCCTCGCTGCGCCTTATCAAGGATACGATCGTCTATTCGTACCTGAACGTGCCCAAGTGGAACCCCACCAACGTCTGCTCCTACCACCTCCAGGAAGCCGGTGCGACGCCGGTCCAGGAACTCGCGTTCGCCCTCGCCACCGCCATCGCCGTGCTCGATATGGTCAAGGCATCCGGCGAAGTCAGCGAAAAAGACTTCGGCACCGTCGTTGGCCGCGTCTCGTTCTTCGTCAACGCCGGTCTCAAGTTCGTGACCGAAATCTGTAAGATGCGCGCGTTCAACGAACTGTGGGACGAGATCACCCGCGAGCGCTATGGCGTCATTGATGCCAAAAACCGCATGTTCCGCTACGGCGTGCAGGTCAATTCGCTCGGCCTCACCGAACCGCAAGCTGAAAACAACGTCTATCGCATCCTCATTGAGATGCTGGCCGTCACGCTGTCCAAGAATGCCCGTGCCCGCGCGGTTCAGTTGCCCGCCTGGAACGAAGCGCTCGGCCTGCCGCGCCCGTGGGACCAGCAGTGGTCGCTGCGCATGCAGCAGGTGCTCGCCTATGAAACCGACCTGCTCGAATACGGCGATATCTTCGACGGTTCCGCCGAAATAGCCCGCAAGGTCGCCGACCTGAAACAGCAGGCCAAAGCCGAGCTCAAAACCATCGAAGGTCTGGGCGGCGCGGTCGCTTCCATCGACTACATGAAGCGCCGCTTGGTCGAGAGCAACACCGCCCGCCTGTCGGCCATCGAAACCGGCGAGCACGTCGTTGTCGGCGTTAACCGGTTCACTGAAACCGAACCCTCACCGCTCTCGGCAGGCGAAGGCTCGATCATGGTCGTCGACCCGGCAATGGAAAACGAGCAGATCGAACGTCTCAAGGCCTGGCGCGCCGCCCGCGATCCCAAAGCCGTCAAAGCAGCCCTCGCTGACCTCGAAAGCGCCGCCCGCGAAGGCCGCAACGTCATGGAGCCGTCGATTGCCTGCGCCAAAGCCGGCGTCACCACCGGCGAATGGGGCGGTCTGCTGCGCACCATCTTCGGAGAATACCGCGCCCCGACCGGCGTCTCGCAAACCGCCGTTTCCCGCGATAGTACAGCCTTGGCCGAAGTCCGCGCCTCTGTCGAAAAAGTCTCCGCCAAACTCGGTCGCCGCATTAAGTTCCTGGTCGGCAAGCCCGGCCTCGACGGCCACTCGAACGGCGCCGAACAGATCGCCGTCCGGGCGCGTGATTGCGGCATGGATGTGCTCTATGAAGGCATCCGCCTGACCCCCGGGCAGATCGTCCGCGCAGCCCTCGATGAATCGGTCCACGTCGTCGGCCTGTCGATCCTGTCGGGCTCGCACGTTCCGCTGGTCCGCGATGTAATGGACCGCATGCGCAAAGAAGGGATGACCGATATCCCCGTTATCGTCGGCGGTATCATCCCGCCCGAAGACGCCCGCACGCTAAAATCCTTCGGCGTCTCAGCGGTCTACACCCCCAAAGACTTCCAGCTCAACGACATTATGGCCGACATCGTGAAGCTAGTGGATGGGGTTGATAAGGCAGCTTAAGGTCCCAAAAAACGGGGAGAGTTCGAGAGGGTGACCCCTTCGAACGGGGCCGGGGCGGTAGCCCCGTCGCGCTTAGCGCGAAACATTGAGGTCCGGCATTATGCGCGATGAAACCCGCAAGAAACTCGACGGTCTCGTCGCTCGCGACCGCAATGCCTTGATCGCGGTCGTCCTCGCAACCCTCGTCGCGTGCGCCGGATACCTGGCTTGGACTCTCCCATTCGGTCCGGCCCGAGAAGCCTCAGGGCGCGTTCGTAACCGGTGGACGCTGACGGAAGGCGGAAAGCAAAAAGTGGAGCTGAGACTGGAGGTGTTGCTCGATGATGGCCGGTATGCCGTTGCCACCAGCACCTTCCGCAATCTGCCCGACATCGGCAGCTTGGTCCTGCTTCGCGACGAAACCAACATGGTCGGCTATCATCACTATTACTGGGACGGCCTCGTTCCCGCACCTTCGAAACCCACACCATGACCCGCTACCAGCGCATCCGCCTCACCCAATTCCTCATCGGCTTCACAGCCCTCATCGGCCTGTCACTCGCCTATGACGCGTGGCTCCCGGCTGTTTCGACGACGCGAGGCACGATCACTGGCCGCCACACGAAATGCGGCCCCGTCACCAACTCCGGCCCCCGCGAAACACCCGGCCTGCGTGGACCTAAACGCTACATGCTGATGGCGCGGCTGGACGATGGCCGCCTGATCCGCGTCGAGCGCAAGGCCATAGACCTTCCCCCCTGTGGTGCGACACTAACGATTGCCGAGAAGGTCACGCCGTGGGGCTCGGTGTGGTACTGGACGGAGCAGTAATCCTCCCCTACTTGGACCAAGATCACATGCGCGCAGAAACGAAATACCGCCTGGAGCGGGCAATCTGGCTGCAGCGGGCCAAATGGGTCGGCATCGGTTTGGCGATTTGCGTCGTCATGGCCGGCATCTTCACCTGGATCTCGGCAGACTCAGCCGTCCAACTCGTCCGCGTCCCAGCGACCGTGACGGCGGTCCGTCCAGCGGCGACCAAAGGCGCGGCGGCCACCGGCTTACTGGTCGACGTCAAAATGGCTGATGGCAAGATCATCGAGCTTCTGGTCAACCAGATCACCGATCCCAAGGTCGGTCAACAGGTCGAAATCACCGAGCATCGCCACGCCACGGGCCGCAAGACCCACAGTTGGAAGTAGTGGCATGACACCTTTTGGCTCCGCATTCGCATTGAGCATGGCGTCAATCGCAGGCGCGTGTTTGGCGACTCAAGCCGGCATCAACGCGCAGCTCGGTCGTTATCTCGGCCACCCGTTGTGGGCGACGTTCGTGTCGTTCGCGATCGGTACGCTCGTCATCGTGCCGCTGCTCATTCTGTGGCGAGCCCCCGTGCCGGGACTAATGGCAGCCATCAACGGCCCCTGGTGGATCTGGACCGGTGGCGCAGTCGGGGTCTTCTTCGTAACCGCAGCGCTTGTGCTCGCGCCCCAGCTTGGGATTGCGGCGTTCCTGGGCGCGATGATTGCAGGCCAGCTTCTCGCCTCGCTGGTAATCGACCACTACGGGCTAATCGGCCTTCCCGTTCGCCCGCTGACGTTAAGCAGGGCACTGGGAACCGCGTTGATTGTTGCCGGTGTCCTCGTTACGCAGTTCCCACGCACGCCATGATGGACCGGGCCATCCTCGTCACGCATTTAAACACGGCCAACCCAAACGGGCTCAAATCATGACGTCGATGTCGCCACTCATCGCAATCCTCTTCGCGGCCCTCGCAGGCGCAGGCCTCGCCGTTCAGTCGGGCTCCAACGCCGTGCTGGGCCGCATGTTAGGCCACCCGATGTGGGCGTCATTCTGGCAGTTCGCCGCCGGTACGGTGCTGATCATAGCGGTCATGATGGCGTTGCGCGTGCCTTACCCCGCGTTCGCAGCAACCGCAGCAGGTGCCCCGTGGTGGGTCTGGATCGGCTTCATCACCGGCTCGTATTTCGTCGTGGCGGCACTGAGCCTCGCTCCAGTGATCGGCGTCGGCGGCTTCATCGCAGCCCTCGTGGCGGGCCAAATGATTGCCTCACTGATCCTAGATCACTATGGCTTGGTTGGCTTAGCCGTGCGCCCCATGACGCTAACGCGGGTTGCCGGTGCTGCCTTCATCATCGCAGGTGTGCTGCTTATTCAAGTCCCACGCTCATAACCCCCGCGTTCATAACAAAAGCGAAGCGTTGACGAGAGCACCACGGACACTATAGAAGCGGGCTTCGCGAATGATACATCAACGATCCGGCGGTTCTTGCCGGTACAGCGGATGTGAATCGTAAAGCGGCAACAATGCCCCGGTGGCGGAACGGTAGACGCGGCAGACTCAAAATCTGCTATCGCGAGGTGTGGGGGTTCGAGTCCCTCCCGGGGCACCAGTTACTCTTAAAAACACCAATAAATACGGGCGACATGGCCTAACGTGAACCATCCGTCCCTCGAGTCGACCATCAATTCGAAAGCGCTGCCCCCGAGATCCCGAGCTGCCGCTCGCTGACATACTGGAATTCAAGGCGCGCATCCGCGCCAACGGCCTGGAAGCGCTGCGCGAGTTGACGGCTGCAGCCCTGTTGAATGTCACGTCGCTTGCCCACTCTGAAAAGATTATCTCCGTTAGCCCAATCGACCGGTGTGGGTGCCAGGAAGCATACCGAAGTAGAACATAAACCCCACACCGATCAGCGCCACCACCACCAACGATACGGTGAGGACGACAAAGGAATTCTTCGAGTTCTCAGACTGCCTCGCTTCCTGGGGCGTTTCAGTAACGTGCCCGTTCGCATCTTTGGTGGACATGGCTCTGTCTCCTCTAATCATTGCCCCCACGCGACCAGATCGGCGTTCGACACCGTACTGCTGCAGCGCAGAAGCATGATCCGAAAATAGCCCGTGCGCATATCACTGGAAAGGTTCGGAAACTACTCATTGGTCTATCCAGCACTCTTGAAATTGCAGGAATGTTTGGTGCCAGCACTTTGACCGCAATGACTGTGGAACCGATCGGTTGAGTAAAGGTTTTTCATCCAACGGACATTTTGGAGACCATCAATCTTGCCGGTAACAGAACACGAAGGTAAAGCAGCCATCCCACTGGTCCTAGCGGAGCGGGACACACTTAGCGATGATCCGACAGTGGCCAAACCTGAAAACGTGAGCGATACAAAAAGCAACGGTGTTCCCAAAACAAAGGTGGCGCCCGCCACAAAAGTAGAAACAGAGGAGCGGTCAATTTTTCCGGGCCCTCAAATATCGCCACGCGAGCAGGCTGAGATAAAGAAGGCCGATTTGCTATAACCTGCAATCCGTAAGCCGATTTACGACCGACAGCGTATCAATCGCTTGCGTAGCTGAAGCAAAAATCTTCGAGCCTCGCCTCGTTTGCGGCGAAACCCAGGTTCGAGTCCATGGCGCTTAATTGTTCCGCAAGCTCACGATCAATAGATTTGCCTGATCTTCATCTTTTTAAACCATTTTATAAAGTATAGATCCGCGAGGATGCGGACCTATACTTTATACGTTTCGTCATTTTACTTTCACCAGCTGTCCGCGAATTTCTCCGTCAGGGTTCGCGGCGGTGTGAACATTGAAGTAGATTTTACCGGCGATAAGGTCAGCAGCTTGAGCGTCCGATAAAACAGCGGAGCCTTCAAATGGACTTGCCATGGCGGGAGCAGGTACGACTACGCCAGCGTTTTTGCCCATTTCAGCCGGCCCATGGAAGTGAGCTGCGGTGACTGCGCCGGATAGTCCGGTGTAAGTGCCCTTCCAGGCGAGCTTCTTTGACGTGCCGTCATAGGTCACATCCACCGTTCCGGCCCCCTTGGTGGTCGTAGCGGGAACCTCCTCCGTTCCGGTGAGAGAGGCCTTGAACGTCATGCTCTCGGCCATAGCCGGAGCAACTGAGAGTGACATGCCTAGCGCCAGTACGGCGAACGCTGTCCGATAGTTCTGAGCCATTTGGGATCCTCGTGAGTTTGCTTGTCCAGGGTGTCCGAAATGGACATCCTCAGACATGAAACTGATTTCGGAGTTCAAATGTTCCGGTCGTGGGTCTGGCTTTCAACGTCGATTGCTTCCAATCGGACGAAAAAAACCGACCCAGGCCGTAGCACGGTAAAGGTTGAGCATCGAACACGATAGGGTAGGATGATCGAAGGGCTTCGCAGGATCGGCGCTCGTGCACTGCGTCGGCTAATTGTCGCGTGCTGCAGCGAGAATTGACGAAATGCTTATTCTGGACGAAGCCGGAATGGTGGGGTCGGCAGACATGGCAGCGCTGCTGTGCGAAGTGAAGCGCGCCGGTGCAAAGCTCGTCTTGATCGGCGACCCCGAGCAGCTGCAACCGATCGCGGCGGGTGGTGCGTTTCGCGCCCTGGTGCAGCAGGCCGGGACGTTCGAACTCGATACCGTCTATCGTCAAAACGACGACTGGGCGCGCGCGGCGACGGTGCAATTCCAGCGCGGCTTGTTGTCCGAAGCGATGATCGGCAAGCTGGTCACACAGCAGGGTCATGACAAAGCCGACAATCCCGCCATTCTCGAAGCTGTGGCGCTCTTTGCACCCGAATGTTGCGCTGAAACCCTGGAGAAGATCGTTGCGTCAAACACCGTGGATGCGCTCGGCTCCTGCGGAGCATCGCTGGCAACCGCCCTGCAAGGCCCGTTTGCGAACAAACCGGCGCTGCTATTTGGTGCCGCGCAAGCTCTTGCCGGGCATCTTCCAGGGGATCCAGCCTCCGCACCGAAGGACCAGTGGGGCCGATCACGTGGGTCGAAGCCAGACGCAACATTCGTTGCAGACATGGCCGGCGTGGTGGACCGCGTCGATGCCGGACTTGCCAGCCGCACTGCAGCCCCCATTCTCGCTTGGCCGCGCCACTTCGAACTGGATCGTGTTCTTGTTCTACGCGGTGCCGCGCGGCGGGCGCGGAACGCGACCGCACGTGACGACGCTCAGATGCGTATGCAGTCCCGGCGATGACGCCGAACCGGTGCTGACGATCCTCACCCTCACCGAGGACTGATCCCATGACACCAGCGCACCAACTTGCGATCAGAAACACCACCACCATCCGGCTCAACTGGGAAGGGATCACCCTGCGCCTGCGGTACACCTACATGCACCGCCGCACGCGCTACTATTGGACATCTGATCCGACCGGCGACCTCATCGAAGTCCGCGTAATCGGTCCCAATGCCGATCTGTGCCCGCAGATCGGCAGCCCGATTGAAATCGGCACCCGCACCCTGCGCATGCAAGGCGGACCCGCCGCCGTCATCGGGCAACGGCTCGACGCCGCCGCCCGCGATCCATCCTGGCGCAAGGTCGAGACCAAGCGCCGCCAGCTCAGTTTGTTCCCAATGCTCAGTCCGCACAACCGGAGCCATCGGCATGCTTGAACACCACCGCGCCCGCGCCAAGACCGTGCCCCGTTGCCAACGCAGCATTCCCACCCTGCCGCACGGGATCGCCCTCGTTCTAGCTGGCGACCCGCCCTGGAAACCGCCTAATATTTGCGGGTTGATCCCAGCAACAGCCTCGTCGTGCGAATAAGAACAAGCCGTCAGGGCTTGGATTACAAACGGAATTGTCGAATGCCATGCCGAGCGATGACGTGGCGAAAAAAAGGCGCGGCGTTTCCTAACATCGCGCCCAACGATGCGACGACGATCAATCCGTCATTTTTTCTTGGACTCGGACTTTTTCTTTGGCGTCGCGTCTGTTCTGGCGGATGTCGCCGCTTTGAAGTAAACACACGACCGACGCGAACCATTAAAGCGACCGCATCAGAGTAGTATGGATGAAATCAATCCCACCCCTGCAGTTCCAAGACCTTTGCTATTTTTACTCGACCGCGATCAAAATCATTACCGCGAGCAAGTCGTCGGCGGAGACGCCGCAGTCATCCCAGTTCCAGCAGGCGCTGCTGTTCTGGCTGTTCATGCTCGACATCCAGAAGATGCCGATGACGAC
>JANOVN010000041.1:0-3416 GCA_031417455.1 Hyphomicrobiaceae bacterium
TAATACCAAACCGCATAAGTACTGACTTATGCGGTTTGGTATCCGCGCGTGGGGTTGGTGGGGCGGCCACGCGCAAAGCAAAGAGAATACCAGCCCGCAGCCTGTCGAACGAAGAGTCAAAACTTCTGCGGGCTGGTATAATGTCATCCTTTTTGTCGCAAAAAGTCTGAAGCTCGGGGAGCTGTGCTCGTCATCGCCCCGCGCTGGCCTGCATCGACGTGGGGGCGGGGCGAGCCCCGCTCGCGAACCGAACGCCATCAACAACGCACACGCAAGGATTCCGATGTGACGCCTACTCGCTTACACCCCCCCTTCGACGTCATCTGCTTTGACTGCGACAGCACCTTGACGACGCTCGAGGGCATCGACGAATTAGCTGTCCGGGCCGGCATCGCAGACAAGATCATCCCGCTGACGACGGCGGCCATGGACGGGACGCTGACCATCGATCAGGTCTATGCCAAGCGCCTTGAACTCATTCGCCCGAACGCGGCAGCGCTCGCCTGGGTCGGACAACGCTACGTCGAAGAGATCGTTCCGGGCGCAAAAGAAACGATTCGCCGGCTCACCGCGCTTGGCAAATCCGTCCACATCATCAGCGGTGGCCTATTGCAGCCGGTCCTGGACATCGCAATGGCCCTCGGCGTCCCATCTGATCGCGTCCACGCCGTCCCGGTTATGCTCGATGCAAGCGGCAATTACTCAGGATTTGATGAAACCTCCCCGCTCGCCAAGAAGGGCGGCAAAGCCACGGTCTGCCGGTCAATCGGCGAACGCTACGGCCGCGTCGCGCTCGTTGGCGACGGCGTCACCGATCTCGAAGCCCGCGACGGCGGCGCAGCCGTCATCGGCTTCGGCGGTGTTGTATCCCGCCCCCTCGTCCAAGCCGGCGCTGACGTTTTCTTCACCGCCGCCGACCTAACCGCCGTCCTTCCGGCACTACTGACAAAGGACGAGTTGGCGAAAACCCGCTGACCTCGAACCGGTCATCACCCCCGCTGCCACAATACGCGCGCGCGGATCGTCCCATCCATATCGCGCAGTTCCCTTATGATTTCGGGCGCATCCGGGACCGCGCCGTCGGCATCGAGCACTACGTAACCGATATCGGCGTTCGTCTGCAGATACTGCGCGGCGATGTTGACCTTATGCTTGGCGAACACCTCGTTGAGGCGGCGCATCTCGCCCGGCACGTTCTTGTGGATCTGCAAAAACCGCGTGCCGATCGGGCGCGGCGGCAACTGCACCTGCGGGAAGTTCACGGCCCCCAGCGTCGAGCCGACATCGGAATACTCGATCAGCTTTTTCGCAACTTCCAGCCCGATGCGCTCCTGTGCTTCCTCTGTCGATCCCCCGATGTGCGGCGTCAAGATCACGTTGTCGAGCCCCTGCAGCGGCGAGGCGAACTTTTCCGAATTGGACGACGGCTCAACCGGGAACACGTCTATGGCCGCACCGGCTAACCGCTTGGCCTTCAACGCAACCGCCAGCGCGTCGAGATCGACCACCGTGCCACGCGCGTTATTGATGAAATAGCTGCCGGGCTTCATCAGGCCGAATTCGCGTTCCCCGATCATGCCATGCGTCGCCGCCGTCTCGGGCACATGCAACGTGACGACATCGCTCTCGGCCAGCAGGGCATCAAGCGTTGCCGCCGGTTGCACGTTGCCATAGTGCAACTTGTCGACGTGATCGTAATAAATGACGCGCATACCGAGCGCTTCGGCCAGAACCGCAAGTTGGCTGCCGATGTTGCCGTAACCGACGATGCCGAGCGTCTTGCCGCGCACTTCCCGGCTGCCGATGGCCGATTTTTCCCAGCCGCCTCCGTGCGCCGAAGCCGATTTAGGAAATATACTGCGATAAAGCATGACGATTTCCGCAATCGTCAATTCCGCGACACTGCGCGTATTGGAAAATGGTGCGTTGAATACCGGTATGCCACGGAGGCAGGCCGCATCCAGATCGACCTGATTGGTGCCAACCGAAAAGCACCCAATCGCCGCCGTCCGGTCAGTGGCATTGAGCACGTCGGCGGTGATCTGCGTGCGCGAGCGGATGCCGAGCATGCGTACGTCCTTGAGGGCATGGAACAATTCGTCCTGGTCGAGCGCCTTTTTCATCCGCACGACGTTGGTGAAACCGGTAGCCGTGAAAGCATCCGCCGCCGTGTCGGAAATCCCTTCAAGCAGCAGGATCTTGATTTGATCTTTGGATAGGTGCGGATTTCGAATTGCGGTCATTTATATCCAGCCAATTGATTAAAATTCGAGATCTTGACCTATATGATACTCACCCAAGTTCAATGGGTCTTTGGGCTATCATTATCCCAATTTTGGTATGCCCGCGTCGCCCTGCCGGGAGATAATGCGCTCGGCATGCCTGAGCGGCCCCTCAAACGAAACCAGCCCCTTTTCCGCCAGCAGCTCCACATGGGCCTGCACCGACAGCCGGGCCGCGTTCAGTAACTGCGCAGCGATGCCGTCATAAACCCGCCCCGTGATCGCCGGAATCGTCGCCAGCCCATCGCGAACCGCGCCAAGCACGGCCTGCTCACGCATCTGCCGGTGCAGCAGATAGGCCCGCGCCGTCCGGTGCCCATCGGCGATTTCATCGCCATGCCCTGGCAGATACCGCCGTTCGCCGCGCGCCAGCAGGAGTTCGAGCGAGCGCAGATAATCCCCCATGCTGCCCTCTGGTGGCGCAATCACCGACGTGCTCCACCCCATCACATGATCGCCCGAAAACAACACAGGATGATCGCCACCAAGCGCAAAGCACAAATGATCCGGCGCATGCCCAGGCGTATGCACCGCCTCCAGCACGGCGTCGCCTACCTTAAATGTCTCGCCATGCACAAGCGTAATGTCGGGGGCAAGCGACCAGTCGATGAAGTCCCCGCCAGACGGGCTGCTGCTGTCCGCTTTGCCAGCACCTGCCGCCATTTCGCCACCGCGCCCGTAGCCAACGGTCACCGCCCCCGTTGCCGCTTTCAGCGCGCCAACGCCGTCCACGTGATCGCGATGGGCGTGCGTCACCAGAATGTGGGTGATAGGCCGCCCGCCCGCCGCCGCCAAAATAGCAGCAAGATGCGCACCGTCGTCCGGCCCCGGATCGATCACCGCCAGTGCCCGCCGTCCCACCAGATAGGTATTCGTGCCGGTCCCGGTAAACGGACCGGCGTTGCCAGCCGTGAGATGTCTGATGCTGTCGGCTGCCATGCTGTGTCGCAATTCCTGTGCGGCGGGATCGTTCCATCACACCATCCCCACGACGCTCGGCATCGCAGCAACGATCCTCTATCTATAGGCGATGAATTGAACCGGCAGCAACGTACCCCGCGCGCCAGAAAAGCCAAACGCAGAAAGCTTGGTCGGAGCGGGGAGATTCGAACTCCCGACCCCTTGCTCCCGAAG
>JANOVN010000042.1:0-10182 GCA_031417455.1 Hyphomicrobiaceae bacterium
CAACCCTGTTCGGCTTGCACAAGAGCAACGCGGCTGCGTTCAAGTCCTGGAAATATTGCGCGGTCTTTTCGGCTATATGTGGCTTGTTTGCGTTTAAGCTCGGCGTGTATTTCGCTCACGCCGCTATTCTTGCAAGTTGAGCTTGCGCAGCACGTATCTTAAGTCAAGCGCGTGCGCGGCCCAACACTTCCATCCCCGAAAGTGTTGGGTTCCCTCATGGGTTCCCTCAAGGGACTTCTAACTAGTCGCGCGCTGCGAGAGTGCAGCTTGATCCAACCTACACGCCGCACCTCTTGTAGGGCGCAATAGCCTCTTGGCGTATTGCGCCGTCGGGCACCGCGCTTGGTGCCGGCGCAATACGCTGTGCTATTGCGCCCTACGGGCCGATGATTCCAAATGTCCTCTAAAAAAGGCGGAAGCATCAACGATGCTCCCGCCCAACGGATCAAACATGCAGAACGCCGGACTTTCGCCGCTGACGGACCGCAATATCATTCTTCTTCCTCCGCAGCGGCATCGACAAGCTCGTCGAGTTCGTCGCTGAGCGTAGGCTGCAAACTGCCACTGGTACGCAGTGCACTTTCATCGGGCGATTTTCCCTGGGCGATAGTGGCCATCGCAAACCCGGACGCAGACATGGACACGGCAAGCACACCTGTTGTCTTCATGATCGATCTCCAACGATGTTGTGTGGGGCCCCGTGCCACAACAACGCCGCACCCACCGAATTGTTCCCAATTTGCAACGCGCACTAAAGAAAATATCCAATCCGCGAAGGCAATGAACCCGTTCAAATCGATCAGTTTGCGGCGTCCCCGCCGCACGCGGCTGGTGTATGCTTTGCAGCAACCAAACAGCGAGCAACCGATTCGTGGCAGAGAAAGCGCCGAAAAATTCAGCCCCCGCCAAAGGTGGCAACGCCCCCGAATTCTCGGTCAGCGAACTGGCGGGCGCGATCAAACGCGCGCTGGAGGATGGGTTCGGCCATGTCCGGTTGCGCGGCGAAATCTCCGGCTATCGCGGCCCGCACGCGTCGGGCCATTGCTATTTCGCGCTGAAGGACGATAGCGCCAAGATCGATGCCGTCATCTGGAAAGGGGTGTTCGGCCGCCTCAAAATGCGCCCCGATGAGGGCATGGAAGTCATCGCCCAAGGTCGCGTCACCAGCTACCCCGGTTCGTCCAAATACCAGATCGTCATCGAGGCGATGGAACCGGCCGGCATCGGCGCACTCATGGCGCAGCTGGATGAACGCAAACGCAGGTTCACCGCCGAAGGTTTGTTCGCCGCCGAAAGGAAACGCCCGCTGCCGTTCATGCCGCGCGTCGTAGGCATCGTCACGTCGCCGACGGGGGCCGTCATTCGCGACATGCTGGCAGGGTTTGCCGAACGCTTCCCCGCCCGCGTCATCATCTGGCCGGTCCGCGTCCAGGGCGACACCTGCGGCGCGGAAGTCGCCAACGCCATCCACGGATTCAATGCACTTCCCAAAGGCGGCCCGATCCCCCGTCCCGACGTGCTGATCGTCGCGCGCGGCGGCGGCAGCCTCGAAGACCTGTGGGGCTTCAACGACGAAATCGTGGTGCGGGCCGCAGCCGTTAGCACGATCCCGCTCGTCTCCGCCGTCGGCCACGAAACCGACTGGACCCTGCTCGACCTCGTAGCCGACGCCCGCGCGCCGACGCCGACCAAAGCTGCCGAATGGGTGGTGCCGAAGTACTCCGAACTGTTGGCCCAGGTCGGCGATCTCAATGCCCGCTTGGCCGTTGGGATGCGGCGTTCACTCGAACAAGCCCGCGCGCATTTAAAGAGCGCCGCACGAGGTTTGCCCCGCGCGCAAGACCTCGTTCACCTGCCGCGCCAGCGCTTCGATGCCGTCGAACGCCGCCTGGGCCGTGCCCTGCTCGCCAACACCAAAGCCCACGGCCTGCGCCACGCCCGCATCGCCGCCCGCCTGCAACCGCGCCTCGTCGAAGCCCGCATCGCCCGCCTGCGCGATGGCCTTGCAAAGCTCGAAAACCGCAAGCGCGATTGCCTAGTGCGCCTTGCTTCAACCCGGCGCGCGCGCTTTGAAGGCACCGCCGCGCGATTGCGCCCCACCGCCATCCGGCAACGCATCGCACGCGGCCAAGACATCTTGGACGCACTCCAAGCCCGCAGCATCCGCGCCATTGCGAACACCATCACCCGCCGCCGCCAGCGCCTGGATGGCCGCGCGCAAATGTTATCGGCCTTGAGCTACCAAGGCGTCCTGGCCCGCGGCTTTGCCATCGTCCGCGACGGCAACGGCGTCATGGTCCGCAGCGCGTTAACTGTTTCAGCGGGCGCAGCGCTTGGCATCGAATTCCACGACGGCGACCTGCGCGTGCAGGCCATCGAACGCGGCCGCGCCAACCAGCCCGACGCGGCCCGCGCCGCCGACACCCGCACGCCCGAAAAGCCAACGACGACCGCAACCCGGTCGGCCAAAGGGCGCAACACCCCGCGCGACGGATCGGGCGGCCAGGGAACATTGTTTTGATTGATGTCGAACATCCCTCTGAGCTATCTTGCCGGATCGGCCTGATCGGCCACTGTTCCCAACGCGAGCCTTGAGTCAGGACCCGGCATGAACCGTTTCGACAAGATTTTCGGGCTGACGTCGGAAGCCCGCGTGCGCTATGGCGATGGCGATTTCACGGTATTGTCGGCTGGAGATTTCGTTCGCTGCGCCGTGACCGGGGAGCCCATCCCCCTCCCCAACCTTAAATATTGGAGCGTCGAACTCCAAGAGCCCTACGCCAACGTCGAAGTGTCCTTGAAGCGCTATCTGGAAAACCGCGCCAGAAAGGGCTGAACCCACTTTGTGCTGGCTTGTAAAAAGAGTGGCGTTTGAGGGGTCACCCCACAAGCGCGCAGCGCTCAAATCCACAAGCGCGCAGCGCTCAACACCCCATCCAGCATCCGCGACAACACTGCGCGATCCTCATCTCCAAGCGACATCACAACCGGCAAGGTCGCCGTAACTGAAGCAAACGCTTCAAGCTTGGCGCTTCCCTGCAAACGCACATGATCCTTCGACGTTGTGATCAGTCTTCCATTGTGACGGGCGGCCATTGCGAGCAAGCGGTCCGCATCGGCATCCGTGAACGCCCCATGATCGGCAAACGAAACCCGCTCGGCGACAACCGCACCAAAGCCTGCGAGCATATCGAAAAACCGCGCCGGGTTGCCGATTCCGGCAAAAGCCACAACGCGCTGCCCCTTGAGCCACGCCACATCGCTAGTCGGCTCCAAACGCGCCGTCAGCTGGCGGGCCGCACAGTCAACCGCCAAAGCCTCCGCTAAGCCAGCTTTTGCAGGCCCGTTGAACACGATGGCCTGGACACGCGGCCCCTGAATGTTGAGCGGCACGCGCAACGGTCCGGCTGGAATAACCAAACCGTTCCCAATGCCTCTCGCGCCATCGACGATGGCAATGCTCAGATCCTTGACCAGTGCCCCGTTCTGCAACCCGTCATCCATGACGATCACGCTCGCCTTGCCCGAAGCCTCGACCGCCTGGGCTCCGGCACGACGATCCCGCGCAACCATCACCGGCGCGAACTCCGCCAGCAACATCGGCTCATCTCCGACCTCTGACGCTGTGTTACGCTGAGCCTCGACCCAATGGGGTCCGCGCGTCGTCCCGCCATAGCCCCGCGTCAGCACCACGGGCCGCTCGCCTCGCGCAAGCAGCATCTGAACCAGCATGGCCGCAAATGGAGTTTTCCCGCTGCCACCTGCCGTAAAATTGCCAACGCAGATCACCGGCAATTTCGACCGGTATGCATGGGCAAGCTCCAGCCGCCGCGCCGCCACCGTCCCATACAGGCCTGCAATCGGTCCCAGCGCACGCGCCGTCAAACCGGGCGGGCGATACCACCATTGCGGCTCACGAGACACGCAGCAAGCTCGCTTGCGTGGCGGCAGGTGCCGTCGGCGCCGCAGGCGGCAGCAATGGCAGCAACACATCGAGCGACCGCCCCAGCGCACCTTTGAGCACATCGAGCGCCCGGAGCGCTTGCCCCGTAAGCCGCTGTTGTTCAGCCCCGTGGCCAATCAACCGCACGACGGTCGCGGCGATGTCAGCCGCCGACCTGACCTCAATCACGCCTCCAGCCTTGAACAACGCCGCATACTCATCACGGAAATTATGCGTCGACGGCCCTGTCAGGAGCGCCGCCCCCAGACTTATAGCCTCCAGCGGATTTTGCCCGCCACGCTCGACCATTGACCCGCCAACGAATGCAATCGGACACGCCGAATAAAGCGTACCCAATTCCCCAATCGTATCGGCAATATAGATCTCGACATCCCCCGTCAGCGGCTCATTCAACGACCGGCGCGCGACCTTGAAACCCTGACCGGTCAACTCCCGCTCAAGCGTTGCCCCACGTTCGGGATGACGCGGCGCGATCAGCGTGCAAAACCCAGCCACTTGCGATGCAATCTCGCGATGAGCCGCCGCAAGGACCGCCTCTTCGCCCTCGTGCGTGCTGGCCGCCAACAAACAAGCCCGGCCAGCAAGATCGGCCCGCAAACGAGCAAGTTTCACCGCATCGACGGGCGGCGGCGGCGCATCCGCTTTGAGATTGCCAACCGGCATCACCACACGACCGCCGACTTCGCGAAACCATCGTGCCAGCTTCTCGTTCTGCGACAAGATCACCCGGAAGCGCCCAAACAAGGGCTCGGACAGACCCGGCATTTTCTTCCAGCGCTTGTAACTGCGCGGGGACATGCGGCCATTGACCAGCGCCAGCGGAATATTTCGCGCGGCCGTCCCAAGGATCAGACTTGGCCAGATTTCGGATTCGGTAAAGATCGCCAGATCCGGCTTCCAGTGATCAAGGAACCGCGCAGCGTATCCCGGTGTATCGAGCGGCACGAACTGATGCAGCGCACGCGGCGGCAACCGTTTCTCCGCAACGGAAGCAGAGGTCAAAGTCGTCGTCGTCAGCAAAACACTGACGTCTGGCCGGGCAGCACTTATAGCATCGATCACCGGCAAGACCGCGTTCATCTCACCCACGCTCGCTGCATGAACCCAAACCAGCGACCCCTCAGGCCGCGCGGCACCAGCAATACCGCGCCGTTCGTCAAGCCGGGCACCATCTTCCTTGCCTTTGCTCTCACGATAGGCGAGCAGTCTGCCGGAAAAGGGCTCCGCCGCACGCATCAAAGCCCCGTACGTCCCAAGCAGAATCCCAGGCTTGGCGACAGGGCTTTGCAGACTGGGCGGCGTGGCGCGAGCCGGATCAGCGCCGACCAATTCAAAGGCACGCAGCGTCACCTTGTTGAGCTCATCTTCCAACCGCACACGCAAAACCTCAAGTGTCTCGGCATCCGCGTCGCGCGGCACATGAATAGGGTCACCACCCACAAACGCCAACTTGGAATAGGGGAGGTTGATCGTCATCCGGCTCCAGGTCTTGAACGACTTATAGCGCGAGGTCGCACTTGCAACCGGCACGATTGGCCGCCCCGACAGTCGAGCAATCGTGATGATCCCTTCACCTGCGCGCCGCGCCGGTCCAGGCGGAACGTCCGCCGTCATAACCAGCGACGCCGGCTCGCGCCCGACCCCGCCCGCGAGCGCCGTCACGGCCGCCCGCAAAGCCTGCGCCCCGCCACGATCTTTGCGGCGCTCACCAGCGCCCGCACCACGAATGAGTTCGACACCAAATGCTGCCATCGCTTCGCCGATCAACTCGGCATCACCATGCTTGGCAACCATTGCTGCCACCGGTGTATTCTCCGGCTTGAGCTGGCACGTCATCATGAACTGACCATGCCACGTCGCCAGAATGATAGGATGAGCTGCCGCCAAATCGCTCTTGAGGCCGGGCGGCTCCATCACCACCTGCGACGTTCGCGCTACAAAGCGGATCAACCGCGCGAGGCTCTTGCCCGATGCACGTTTGAGACCTGATTTCGTCGCTTGTGGTTTGCCCATATTCGCGGGGTCCGGGCCTTAGCAAGACGAGCTGCCGTCCGCAGCTGGCGAGTTTCAATCAATTCCAGCGTCTATACCTCATTCTACATAAAATGATACACGGCGTGAACGCTACCAAGACTTTCTCACACATTCGCTGTGGGTGCGGCGTCGGCGAACATCGAAGTTGCCTGAAAATCAAGCTAAGTACCCCGCAGACGTCGACTAAACTCGACAACAATGCACGGCCAAACAACAGAGCTAGGGTCTGTCCCTGCTACAATCGGAAGCGGACAGACTTCAATGGCAAGCATAGCCAAGCGATGGAAAAAGGCGACGAAGCGCGTAACGATGGCATGGCGTCATCGCGTGATCGCAGACGCGCCGCAATGGCTCCGCAACGCGGCCGGCACACCGGCAACCTGGGCCGACATGCTGTTGATTGATCATGGCATCGTCCGGGTCGTTTATCTCAACAAGCATCCGCTATCGCAAGTCGCCTGGCGCAGCGCGCAACCAGCCCCCCATCACATCAAGGCCGCTGCCAAAGCCGGCATCAAGACCATCGTAAACCTGCGCGGCGAGCGCGTATGCGGCAGCTACTGGCTCGAAAAAGCCGCCTGTGCCCGCTACGGCGTCCAACTGGTCAACTGTCAGGTTCGCTCACGCGCCGCCCCGTCGAAGCAAGAACTGAGGGACGCCAAAGCGATGTTCGACCGCGTCGAATATCCCATCCTGATGCACTGCAAATCCGGCTCCGACCGCGCCGGGCTGATGAGCGTGCTCTACAAGCACTTGAAACTTGGCATGCCGATCGCGCAGGCCAAGCACGAATTGTCCCTGCGCTATGGCCACATCCGCCAATCCGACACCGGCATCCTCGACGTCTTCTTCGAGCGCTACCTGTCCGATACGGCCGACCGCCCGCTGGAATTCTTCGAGTGGGTCGAGACCGTCTACGACCCGGCCGAGCTGAAAGCGAGCTACGTCGCCAACGGTTGGGCCAACCGCCTCGTCAACGGCATCTTGCGGCGGGAGTAGATCTTTTGACTGTGCATCGCCACCGTTAAAACAATAGTGTATGAAAATTCCTGTAGCTAGATTGCGCAGGTTAAGCGTTGAAGCGGCGGGGATGCGATGTTGCGGGAAGCTCACCGCGCGGCCCATGCAGCCCGTCACAATCGTCACACCCTGCATGCTGGACCCCATCCTGCTTCCCCACAGCGAATGGCTCTGCTATAGGCTGCGCGACTGAGTTCGATGCGAGGCGCCCTTAAAGGTCGCTGTCGCATCCACATATCAAAGACCATGCAGGCGCATGGACGGGAGATCAGTCATGACAAAAAACACCACTTCAGGGGTCAGCTCTGGAGACGCGGGGCGATTCGAACCCGACCTCGGCCTTACCTTCGACGACGTTCTCCTGCTGCCCGCAGCCTCTGAAGTCATGCCCGGCCAAGTCGACGTCGCAACCCACGTCACCAAAACCGTCGGCCTTAACATCCCGATCCTATCGTCGGCCATGGACACCGTCACCGAAGGCCGCATGGCCATCGCGGTCGCCCAGGAAGGCGGCGTCGGCGTCATCCATCGCAATCTTACCCCCGAAGAACAGGCCCGTCAGGTCGCCCTCGTCAAAAAATACGAAAGCGGTATTGTCCTCAATCCCGTAACGATCCATCCCAAGGCGACCCTGCGCGAAGCCTATGACCTGATGGCAGCCAATGGCATCAGCGGCATCCCCGTCGTCGAAATGCCATCGGCTGGCGCGCCCACCGGCAAACTCGTCGGTATCCTCACCAACCGCGACGTCCGCTTTGCCACCAACCTCGACCAGCCCGTCTCCGAACTGATGACCAAAAAGAACTTGGTCACGGTCAAGCGTTCGGTCACCCAGGACGAAGCCAAGCGCCTCCTCCATCAACACCGCATCGAAAAGCTGATCGTCGTCGACGACGACTACCATTGCATCGGCCTGATCACCGTCAAAGACATTGAAAAGGCCCAGAAGCACCCCAACGCCTGCAAAGACGCGCAAGGCCGCCTCCGCGTCGCCGCCGCAACGACCGTCGGCGAAGATGGCTTCCACCGCACCGGACTACTACTGGCCGCCGGTTGCGACCTCATCGTGGTCGACACCGCCCACGGCCACTCCTCCCAAGTGATTGACGCCGTTCGCCGCATCAAGACAATGTCGAATACCGTCCAAATCATCGCCGGCAACGTCGCAACCGCAGACGCGACCCGCGCCCTCATCGAAGCCGGCGCGGACGCTGTCAAAGTCGGCATCGGCCCGGGTTCCATTTGCACCACGCGAATCGTCGCCGGCGTCGGCGTCCCGCAGCTGACCGCAGTAATGGCCTGCGCTGCCGAAGCCCGCAAGAGCGGCATCCCCATCATAGCCGATGGCGGCATCAAATACTCTGGCGATATCGCCAAAGCGATTGCCGCCGGTGCCTCCGCCGTCATGATCGGCTCGCTTCTGGCTGGCACCGACGAAAGCCCCGGCGACACGTATCTCTACCAAGGCCGCACCTACAAAGCCTACCGCGGCATGGGCTCGGTCGGCGCGATGGCTCGCGGCAGCGCCGACCGCTATTTCCAACAGGAAGTGCGCGACAGCTTGAAGCTCGTTCCAGAAGGCGTCGAAGGCCAAGTCGCCTATAAAGGTGCCGCCGAAGCCGTCCTTCATCAATTGGTCGGCGGCCTCCGCGCCAGCATGGGCTACCTCGGCGCCAAGACGATCGCCGACTTCCAAGCCCGCGCCCGCTTCGTCCGCATCTCACCAGCCGCCATGCGCGAAAGCCACACCCACGGCGTCGCGATCACTCGCGAAAGCCCCAACTATCCCGGCATGCTGGGCGGATAACGCCACTCCTTCGAGGCCCCAACTCTTGTCATCCCGTGCGCACGGCAGCGTCCTTCACGGTGCAGTGCAGACACGGGACCCAGGGTTCACAAATAAGAACCTCGCCGCTGCACCACCTCGATGACACCCGACCAGGAATTCAGCCCATGAACGCGACCCAGCTTTTGTACCCCGTCTTCGTCCAGGTAGCACTCGTGTTCGTCCTCTTGTTCTGGATGGGCAGCGTCCGCTTCGCCGCCATCAAAAATCGCGAAGTCAAAATCAAGGACATCGCCCTTGGGCAGCGCGCATGGCCCGACAGATGCATGCAGGTCTCCAACACCTTCCAGAACCAGTTCGAACTGCCGATCCTGTTCTACGCGCTTGTCGCTCTCGCCATCCAGCACGCCCGCACTGTCGATACTGCGATGATCGCGCTGGCCTGGGCCTTCGTCATCACCCGCCTGATCCATGCCTTCATCTATACCACCAACAACGCAATCGGCTGGCGCTTCAACGTCTTCCTGCTCGGCGGCCTTATCCTTCTCTCCATGTGGATCTTGTTTGCTGTGCGCATCCTCGCTGGCTAACCCTCACAACTCTCTCAAGGCTTACCAACTATGAGACCCGCAGCCCGCTTACAGGCCGCCATCGACATCATCGCCGACATCACGACGCATCATCGCCCTGCCGCGACCGCACTGATGGACTGGGGCCGCAACCACCGGTTCGCGGGCTCTGGCGACCGCTCTGCCATCGGCACCCTCGTCTATGACGCCCTGCGCTCGCGCGGCTCGTCCGCTCACTTCATGGGCAGCGAAGAACCTCGCGCCCTCGTACTTGGCGGCTTGCGCGAACAAGGGATCTTCATTTCCGATATCGCAGCCCTGTGCGACGGCGGCCAACATTCCCCAGCCCCGCTCACTGCCGATGAATCTCGCCGCCTCGAACACGCCGACACCGAAGCTGCTGCCCCCTGGGTTCGCGGCAACTTCCCGCAATGGCTTTACCCCGCTTTGCAGCGCGCATTCGGCGACCGCGCCATTGCCCAAACCCGCGCCATGGCCCGCCGCGCGCCAGTCGACATCCGTGTCAACACGATCAAATCCAACCGCGACGACGTGCTTGCAGCCCTCGGCCAGTTCGGCGCGTCCCAAACACCCCATTCGCCCATCGGCGCTCGTGTACCCGCTCCCGGCAGCGCTGCCCGCCAGCCCCACCTAGAATCCGAAACGTCCCACGGCAAAGGCTGGTTCGAAGTCCAAGACGAAGGCAGCCAGCTCGCCGCAGCCTTGGCGTGCGTCAAACCCGGCATGACCGTCCTCGACATGTGCGCAGGTGCCGGCGGCAAGACGCTGGCCCTCGCTGCCGCCATGGA
>JANOVN010000043.1:0-1990 GCA_031417455.1 Hyphomicrobiaceae bacterium
ATCGACGCTCGCCGAGATCAATGCCCTCAAGGAGCTCGAGGACGAAGCCGGCGGCAAGGCGATGTGGGGCAACCTCTTCGTCGTGCTCGGCGTCGCGGCGGGCGGCGTCGGTGGTTACTTCCTGTGGAAGGACAAGAAGAACCGGGAGTCCGCCACGACGATCACGCCCGAGCCCGCTGCCGTAGGCACCGGCATGACGTGGGTGTTGCGAGGTCGCTGGTGAGAGCGGGGCTCCTCGGCAGTTTGATCGGCATCGTCGTCGGACTCAGCGCCGTGTGGAGCTGCTCTGTCGATCGCACGTCCGAAGCGCTGAAATGCTCGAGCCAGAGCGACTGCACCCAGTTTCCGGGCCTGACGGAGGCGATCAACGCCGGGCAGTACCTGGTGCCGCGCATGACACGCGACGAGCGCCGGGCCGCCATCGTCGGACCGGTCGGGGTCGGCGGGGCGGAGATCTCGCCAGTGCTGGTCACGCGGCTGGTGAACGACGTGGGCGACAACCCGGACCAGTTGTCTATCCTGCAGCATGCATTGAATCGAACCTGGGCGCGGTGGCGGGGAAACGGGGACGGCACCGGGCCGCTGGACCTGGCCCACTATGAAGCCATCGGCACCATGGCCCATGCGTTGGATCAGCATGCCGAGCGCGCCTATGCCGAGCTGGCAACGCCGAGGCAGCAGCAGATTTGTGAAAAGCTGTTCAAGGCATTGACTGACAAGGCAACCGACCCCCGCGGCGTCCGGCGCCCGACCCCCGTGGGCACGTTGTGCGCGCTGGCCGATGCGACGCCGGCGGAAGTCGCCGCGGTGATCGACGTATTCCGAAAGCCGAGCCGCTCTTTCCTGATGCCACCGGCCGGGGACCCGCTTGAGGCGACGACCGTGATCGACATCTCGCACGAGAGCCTGATGCGGGTATGGCAGCGGCTCAATGAATGGGCGGCGGCGGAAGCCCGGTCGGCGCGCATGTACCGCAGGTTGGTCGAGACGGCGGCACTGCATTCCGATGACCAGGCAAGCCCCTGGACCGGTCCTGACCTACAGCTCGCGCTTGCGTGGCGCGACCATGAAGCGCCGAATGTGACTTGGGCCGAACGCTACTCTGCCGGTTTCGACAAGGCGATGCGCTTCCTGGAACTGAGCAGCGTGACGATGGAGGCTATCCGCGACCGTGAAATGGCGGCGAACCGAGCCGCCTGGATCCTGATTCCCATGATGCTGTTGTTGGCGCCGATCGTTACAGTGGGACCATTTCGCCACGATCTCACCTATCTTTACATCCCGTTGGCCGCCTGGCTGGGATACGCATTCAGGCGCACCGGGGTTGTGGCGACCGCCCTGGGGGCCGTCCTCTTGTTGCCGCCCGGGTATGACTTCGAAGGCGTTCGGATCCCCGGCGACGTCGGCCTTTACGTCGTGAGCCTGGCCGTGGGTCGAATCCTTGCTGAACCCGGCGGATTCTTCGTCGAACTCAACCGCTTTCGCGACACCCCCAGGTTCTATGTGCTGGCACTGCCGATGCTCGGATTGTCCGCAAGCTTTGAGTTGGGTCTGCGCTCTGGTCTGCTCTCTGTCGACCTTCGCCTTTCAGTGTTGGCGTATGGATTGTTCTTTGCTCTTGGCATGAGCGAAGCGCGGACTAGGCGTTTCGCTTTGGCGCTGGCGCTGCTGGTGGGCGGCGGATGGCTCTTGGCTGCAACGAACGCGCTTGAGTGGGTGAACCATCCGCCGGTCTCATTTGGTTTCCCGCGCGATCCGTCGTTCTTCTTCGCGGGGTTGCTATTTTTTTGGTGTGGGCGACTCACCAGACACGCATTGCTGGGTAACGCCGTTGCGCGGGACCGTTTCAACCTGACGATCGCAGCACTCGTGCTTTTTGCACTGTTCATGGCTCCCAAGATTTGGATCGAACACAGTACGTTTCAATGGCCTTTCGGACAGCTGCCTATGGACGTTGTTAGATACTGGCTTCTTGAAGTCCCCTACGGGC
>JANOVN010000044.1:0-5109 GCA_031417455.1 Hyphomicrobiaceae bacterium
GCGACGGTCATGAAGATGGCAAGGCCGGTCAGGCCGGCGAGCTTGGGGCTGGTTGCGACCATCATGACCAGCGCGCCGATCAGCATGATCGCGTTACGCAGGGCTTGGCTGAGCGTCGTGCCGCCAACCGATTTCAACTGGGTCGTGTCGGCAGTCAGGCGGCTCATCACCTCGCCGGAATGGGTTTTTTCAAAGAAGGCGGGTCCAAGCGTCGTGACGTGACGGAAGACGTCGGAGCGCAGGTCGGCGATGACGCGTTCGCCCATCCAATTGACGATGTAGACGCGTGACGAGGAGGCCAGGGCGAGGACTGCGCCAAAGACGATCAGGGCTTGGAACCAGCGGTCGATGACGTGGCCGTTGGAGCCAGAAAAGCCCTGGTCGATCATCCCACGCACGACAAAGGGAACGGCGAGCATGGCGGCGGCGGATACGATGAGCGCAGCTAAGCCACCCGCCATCGCCCAAGGGTAACGGCGCAAGTAGGGCGCGAGCGACATCAGCGGCTTTAACGACGCACGCTTTTTGTCGCCCTGGTCGCCGGTTGTGGCGTCGCTGGAACTTGGGTCGTTGGATCGTGGTCGATTGGCCAAAACGTAACCTTTGGATTTCAGGAGGAATTCAAGCTGGGTCCGGCGCGCAATCTAGCTTCTTGTTTTGTCGTGCTTCTCTGGGAAAAACCATTCACACCGCCGCCTCCGCGAGGACATGCTTTTCCACAGAAGCACTCTGATGTGTGGCGGGGTCTTACATCAACGGCTGCAAACTTCCAAATAGGACGGCTATCTCGCGTCAACGAGCCCTGAATCCATGAGACGGCGATGGAAGCTCAAGATCTCGGATTTCATGCGGCAGGTATAGTAACGGCCGTCGCAGATCCGCATGAGGCGAGCACGTTCGAGGTAGCTTTCCGTCAACGGGAGGCGTGCCGACTGGAGCAGAATTGTGCTCAAGTAAGGCACATCGACGGTTTTCTGTAGCGGAAGGGGCGGGGGGGCAAAGTTGACGCCTTCGACGGCGTAGTACGTTAGGAACCCGGGGCTTTCCGGTCTTAGGTTGACGTTTTCGGCCGACGCCGTCTTGTCGTAGCCAAGCAAGGTGCGGGTCGCGATCGGCTGGTGGTCGCCGTACTGGACGATCAGGAATTTTTCGGATGGGAAGCGGCGGCTGAGATCGGCGCGGAAGGCGTCGTAGTCGATCTTGGCCATGGCCAGTCGGCGCAAGTATTCGTTCATCTCCCGGTCGGTTCCGGGTTTTCCGCCGGGCACGTCGACGTGGGGTTCGTAGGGTTCGAGGTAGGGGAGGTGGGTTGCCGAGGTGATAATGTAGTGGAACAACGGGCCGGACGAGGCCGCGAGCTGGTCGTTCATGTGGTTTAAGGCGTTGCCGTAGTAGAAGCTGTCGCGCTCGTTATAGCGTTTGGCTTTTTGACCTTTGAAGTCGAGGATTTCGGTCATGCCGATGGCGTTGTAAAAGCGCCCGCTGGATACGAAATCCTTGGGAACGGGATAGAACAGCGTGTTGCGGTAGCCGCAGCGGGCGAGCGTCTGGGGCAGGGTTTCGCGGATCTTGCCCTGCATCAGGGACTGCACGAACGTGCGCATGTTGCCAAACGAGAACGTCGAGACGCCAGCGAGCACGGAGAATTCCGTCAGCCAGGATGCGCCGCCGTAGGTTTCGACCCGCAGCTTGTGGAGCTTGCCGTCATAGGATTTGAAGAACGGGTCGAGGCTGGTGTCGTAGCCCAGCGTCGGGAAATGTGACGGTGGGACCACGCTTTCCTGATGGATCAGGATGATGTGGGGCGGGCGTTCGCCGGGCGTGCAGTCGGTGGGCACCGTGAACGCGGGCTTAGTTTGATTGGCGACGGCTTCGAGCAGCTGGCCGCGCCAGAGGGTTTCGACGGTTTCAGACCAGGACGCGTAAAACGAGGAAAGATATAGGCTGTCCCAGTAAAACAGGGTGTGGGCGCGGTCACCTCTGGCCACGCTTGCGCCGTAAGCTGAGAGTGCGCACAGGACGGCGACGGCAGCGCTGGCGCCGCGTTTCACGCGCGAGCTGTCGTAACGGTAGAGGAGGTAGGCGAGGCCGCCAATCGTCAGGAAGGCGGCAACCAAACCAAGCAAGGGTTTCTTGTGGTCGACCCAGAGAAAGCTCAACGTGGACCAGGACGTCAGATAAAATACCACGTCGTAGGCGTGGAGGATCATGTCGATGAATTGGCGCTTTACTTCGGACGCCACGACGATCAATGCCGCGACGGTCGTGACCAACACCGTCGAGAAGAGGATGCGGCGTGAGATCAAGGTGAGGGTGGCGATCAGGCCGATGGTGATCGCGAGGGCAAAGAAGTCCCGTTCCCACAGGCCCTCGTAGTGATAGTGATAATAGCCCAGAGGGACGGCAACGAGGGCGGCCAAGCCCCAGACGACGAGCGCGGATAGCTCGCCTGTAGCTGCGAAAATACGCGCACGTGCCCGTGACCGGAACTCTACGCCCGCAACTGTCATTGATCCGTCATATGGTTGTCATGAAAGCTTCTTGAGCGCAGCTTTGCGCATGGTCGCGAGGACTGGTCAATAAGGAAATAATTGCAGACAGGGCGGTGTTTGTCTCAGGTTTGCCATAGTTTATTGGGGGCACGCGTAGTCCCTGGATCGCTTGTGCTGTATTGTTTGCACTTGCCCGAGGGCTGCAATAGCGGCTATAGACGCCACTTCTTATGCGCTGTGCGTAAGATCTGCCCGGCACCCTTGGAGGCCGTGATGCAGCAAGTTGGGCCGTCTCCGGGCCCTTTTTGATTTGGAAAATAGCCATGGCTCAGCAATCTACCGCTCTCAAAGCCACGGTCCGTGCACGTGCCGGCAAGGGGGCCGCACGCCAAGCACGCCGTGAGGGGAAAGTTCCGGGCGTCATTTACGGTGACAACCAGACCCCGCAGACCATCAATCTCGACTATAACGATCTGTGGCGCCAGTATCTTAAGGGTCATTTCACCTCGACGGTGTTCGACCTTGATGTGGACGGCGTTCATAACCGCGTCATTCCCCGCGACCTTCAGGTCGATCCGGTGCGCGATCTGCCGCTGCATGTGGACTTCCTGCGCGTTGGCAAAGACGGTCTGATCCGCGTCGGCGTTCCCGTGCGGTTTATCAACGAACTGCTGTCGCCCGGTTTGAAGCGCGGCGGCGTTCTCAACGTCGTGCGTCACGAAGTCGAAGTAACGTGCCCGTACGACAAAATCCCTGCCTTCTTCGAGATCGATGTCACCGGGCTTGAAATCGGCCGTTCGCTTCACGTTTCGGCGATTACCATGCCGGCTGGCGTTGCGCCCGTCATCAAGGGCCGCGACTTCACGATTGCAACTATTGCTGGCGCTGTGAAGCAAGAAGAGGCGGCTCCAGCGGCTGCTGCTGCGGCGGCTCCTGCCGCTGCTGCCGGTGCCAAGGCTGCGGCTCCGGCCGCTGCTGGCGGCAAGGCTGCTCCTGCCGCTGCTGCCGGTGCCAAGCCCGCTGCGGCACCTGCTGCGAAGAAGAAGTAAGGTTGCGCCATCTTTGCTTGCGCTCCGTGCATCAGCACGCAAAGCGTGACGCCGCGTCGATTTGAAAGATCGCCATGCGGCGAGGCAACCCCGCGCACGGATACCTTACGAGCGTAAGCCAAAACTTATGCTCGACGGTATTGGGCGCAGCAGACTATCTGGGCCAGCAGATCGATAGGTCTGCTGGCTTTGGTTTGATGGCATAAAGGCCCGTTTCAAAAAGGCCGCGTCTCATGAAGCTCCTGGTTGGACTGGGCAATCCCGGCGATAAGTACGCCCGTCACCGGCACAACGTCGGGTTCATGGCGGTTGATCGGCTGGCTGGCCGGCACCGGTTTTCGCCGTGGAAGAAGCGGTTTTCCGGTTATGTCTGCGACGGCCAAATCGACGGCTGTCGCGCGCTGCTCTTGAAGCCCGATACGTTCATGAACGAAAGCGGGCGTTCGGTCGGCGAGGCCATGCGGTTTTTGAAGCTGCCGATTGCCGATGTGATCGTGTTTCACGACGAGCTGGATCTTGATCCGGGCCGCGTCAAAGCCAAGGGTGGCGGCGGGAATGCCGGGCACAATGGTTTGCGGTCGATTTCGGCGCATCTGGGCAACGATTACACGCGGGTGCGGATCGGCATCGGCCATCCCGGGCACAAGGATGCGGTGTCGGGTTACGTGCTGCACGACTTCGCTAAGGTTGAGATGGCTTGGCTGGAGCCGCTGTTGGATGCAATGGCGGATGCGGGCGGGGCGCTGCTCGCTGGCAAGCCAGAGTTGTTTCTGACGCAGGTGGCGCGGGCGACGCAGGCGGAGCCCGAGCCGAAAGCTTCGATGCCTAAGTCCAAGGCCAAGATTGCTGACAAGTCGGCTGCGCACCCGGCGGGCGAACGGGCGTCCAAGCAAAAATCGGCGCTGGCGGAGAATTTGCGCAAGTGGATAGCTGGGAAAAAAGACGGTTAGGGCGTTAAGACACGCTGCGCGTATAGGGCTAGCGCCCTATGACCCGTTCGGGGAGACCTCGAAACCCCCATCTTTTTACGACATTAGAAGCTGACGACTTCGTCGTCGTCGCGGACACATTCAAGGACGCTGCACATGGGTTTTAAATGCGGGATTGTAGGACTGCCGAATGTCGGTAAGTCGACCCTGTTCAACGCGCTGACACAAACGGCGCAAGCGGAGGCGGCGAACTATCCGTTCTGCACCATCGAGCCCAACGTCGGCGAGGTTGGCGTGCCCGACGAGCGGCTGGAAAAGCTCGCCGCTATCGCCAAGAGCGCGCAGATCATCCCGACCCGGCTGACGTTCGTCGATATCGCGGGGCTCGTGCGCGGCGCGTCCAAGGGTGAAGGCTTGGGCAACAAGTTCCTGTCGCATATTCGCGAAGTGGATGCGGTCGCTTATGTGTTGCGGTGCTTTGAAGACGACGACATCACGCACGTTGAGAACAAGATCGATCCGCTGGCCGACGCCGAAACCGTCGAAACCGAATTGATGCTGGCCGATCTGGAGAGCTTGGAAAAGCGCAGCGTCGCCAACGAGAAGAAGGCGCGCGGCGGGGATAAGGAAGCGAAGTTG
>JANOVN010000045.1:0-12418 GCA_031417455.1 Hyphomicrobiaceae bacterium
GGGGAGTTCGAGGGTCTCCCTCGAACGGGGCTTGGGGCGGTAGCCCCAACGCGTGAGCGCACCACGACGACCACCGGAGACGATACCGATGCCCAATGCCGCCCCCCTCGCCGGAATTCTCCCTTCGCAAGAGATCCGCCAGCTGATCGCCACGGGCATCGTGAAACTGGAGCGCGCTTCCGCCCCCGACCAGGTCCAACCCGCCAGCATTGACCTCCGTCTCGGCAATCGCGCCTGGCGCGTGCGAGCGAGCTTCTTACCCGGTGAAGGAACCAGCGTCGCCGAAAAGGTCAAAAGCCTGTCGCTCCACAATTTCGAATTCGGCCCCGAAGGCAAAGTCCTCGAAGTCGGCTGCGTCTATCTCATTCCGCTGCTGGAAAGCTTGAACCTCCCCGCAGACATCTCAGCGCTCGCCAATCCCAAGAGTTCGACCGGACGCCTCGACGTTTTCACCCGCGTCATCGCCGACGGCGTGACAGCCTTCGACAAAATCCCGGCGGGCTTCACCGGCCAGCTCTGGCTCGAAGTCTGCCCGCAATCGTTCCCCATCATCGTCCGCGAAGGCACCCGCCTGTCGCAACTCCGCTTCCGTCGCGGCGAATCAGGAGATGATGATAAGGCCCTGCGCGCCCTCCACAGCCTGGAACAGCTCGTTTCATCGGACGCAGCCGGCGCCGACATCGCCAACGGCATCGGTCTCAGCGTCGATTTGACCGGCGGCACTCTCGACGCATCAGCTGGCGGCGCAGACGTCATCGGCTACCGCGCCAAGCGCCATTCCGGCGTCGTCGACGTCGACAAGCCCGGCTCCTGCGAAATCCTCGACTACTGGGAGCCCATCCACGGCCGCGGCACCCGCCGCCTTATCCTCGACCCCGACCAGTTCTATATCCTGGCCTCCAAGGAAGCCGTCCACGTCCCCCCGACGCACGCCGCCGAAATGATGCCGTTCAATCCCCTCGTCGGCGAATTCCGCGTCCACTACGCGGGCTTCATGGACCCAGGCTTTGGCCACGCGGCAGCCGGCGGCACCGGCTCACGCATTGTGCTCGAAGTCCGCTCGCATAAAGTCCCGTTCATCTTGGAACACGGCCAGATCATTGGTCGGCTGATCTACGAGCGCCTGACCGCCGTTCCCGAACAACTCTACGGCCGCGACCTCGGCTCCAACTACCAGGCCCAAGGCCTGAAACTGAGCAAACATTTCAAGTAGGATGGGTTGCCCCCCCGCGCCCTCAATCCACCGCCGCTTGCAACTCAATCGCAACCCGCGAGACCTCGATCAACTCAGCCATCCCGCCATCGCCCGCCTCACGCTTGGCAAACCCATCGACAAACGCCTGCACGCAAGCACGCTGGCCCTTATCCTGCCGCCACAGCGACATCCCCGAGAACCCAGGAAAACCCCACCCCTTCAATTTGAGGAAATTATCGAGCTGCAACACGCGACCGCCAGCGAACACCTCAAGCCGCTCCTTCGCGAACCCTTTGTGCCCGTTGGCGAGATAATGAATCGTCCCAACGCTGCCGTCGGCAAACTTGAGCGTCAGCGATACCTTGTCCGACATATCCCCATGACCACCCGATACGCCCAGCGCAATCGCCGAACTCTCGACGATGGCCGCCCCCGCCAGATACCGCAGCAGATCGATAAAGTGGCACGCCTCGCCCACGATCCGCCCGCCACCGACGCTGCGATCCTGCGCCCAATGATCGGACGGGATCTCCCCTGCATTGACCGTCATGATAAACGACCTCGGCTCGCTCACGGTGGCGAGCAGCGCCTTCATCTTGACGACGTGCGGCGCAAACCGCCGGTTGAACCCGACCACCACCCGCCGCTCGGGATGCGCCGCCATAGCTGCCTCGACCCCGGCAAGCTCTGCCAGATTCAAACACAGCGGCTTCTCGACGAAAACATCTTTTCCAGCCCCCAGCGCCTCGATCACGAACCGCGCATGCGTATCATGGCGCGTGGCGATCACCACCCCGCTCGCGGCCCGGTCGGCAATCGCTGCTGCGGCATCCGTGGACGCCTGCGCAAACCCATACTTGCGCCCGTGATGCACGCCCGTAACGCCGCCCGCTGAAACCACCGTCAGCAACTGCGCGCCCGCCGCCTTGAACGCCGGCGCGAGCACCCGCCCCGCATAATTCCCAGCCCCGATAAAGCTGATCGTCGGACGCCCCTCGCGCGCCTTCCAATCCTTGGCAAGCGCAACCGTCGGCGTCCGCAACGTCGCCACCTCGGCCTCCGTCGCCGTCTGAGGATACTTCAGAAGTATCCCCAATGACGGCGCGCTGCCCGACAGCACTTCATATGCCGCCTGCGCCTCGCCGATCTCAAACGCATGCGAGATGAGCCGCGCTACATCGAGCCGCCCGTCCGCCATCATGTCGAGCACCGCCTCGAAATTGCGCTGCTGCGTCCAGCGCACGAAGCCGACCGGGTAATCCTGGCCCTTATCTTCATAGTTGGGATCATACCGCCCCGGCCCGTACGAGCACGACACCTGGAACGTCAGTTCCTTCTCGTAAAAATCCGCCCGCGACAACGACAGCCCGGTCACGCCTACCAGCACGATTCGCCCGCGCTGACGGCACATCGTTGCCGCCTGATGCATCGGCTCGCTGCTCTTGTTCGACGCTGTGATGATGACCGCGTCTACGCCCCGCCCGCGCGAAAACGCAACCGCTGCCGCAACCGGATCGGCCCCGCTCGACACATCGAACGTCTCGGCCCCGTACTGCCGCGCCATAGCAAGCCGCGCCGGATCGAGATCAATCCCGAACACTCGGGCTCCATGCGCCCGCAGCAGTTGCACGGTCATCAAACCGATGAGCCCTAACCCGGTTACAACAACGCTTTCCCCAAGCGTGGGCGCAACCAGCCGGATGCCCTGCAACGCAATCGCACCCATCACCGTGAACGCCGCCGCATCGTCGCTGACGGCATCCGGGATCTTCGCGCACAAATTCACCGGCACATTGACAACCTCGGCATGATTGCCGTTCGACACCACCCGGTCGCCCGCCGCAAATCCGCTAACGCCGCGCCCCGCCTCAATCACCCGCCCGGCATTGCAATACCCCAGCGCAATCGGCTGATCGAGCTTGCCCCGCACCGCTTCGACGGTCTGCATCAGCCCTTCGGTCCGCACCTTATCGAGCACCATGCGAACCTTGTCGGGTTGCTGCCGCGCCTTATCGATCATCGACGCCTTGCCGAAATCGACTAACATCCGCTCGGTCCCCGCCGAAACGAGCGTGCGCGAGGTCGCAATCAACAGACGCCCAGCTCCAGCCATTGGGCACGGAACATCCCCGATCACGGTTTCACCGGTGCCAAGATTTTGGAGGATCTGTTTCAAGGTCGCGCTTTCGTTGGAATGAACTTGCGTGCTGACAACACCAGCACGAACATCACTCACGCCATATCGCCCTGACCGCATTTACGCAATGCCGCCCCGCCGCACGGCAAACAGCTCCCTCAAACTTGCCTGACTACCCAGCTTTGTCCGTAATCGCTCCCTCCCCTACTCCCTGGCTAGCGGACGCAGTTGGGTAATCAGGCAAACTTGACCTTTGCGTTCGCCAGCTTGAAGTGGTTAGAACGGCAAGCTTATGCTGCTGGAGAAACTTGCCTGATGGCCTCGCTCGTACAATCCCTGGATCGCAACCTCTATCCGCAATTCGCGTCCAACTGGGACGACGATTTACTCCGCCAATCCGTGCTGGCTCATTTAAAGCCGGAAATGACTATTCTCGACCTCGGCGCAGGCGCTGGCATTCTACCGCAGATGAATTTCAAAGGGCTCGCTGCCCGCGTCTGCGGCGTCGACCTCGACCCCCGCGTCGTCGACAATGTCATGCTCGACGAAGGCAAACTCGGCGACGTAGGAGCCATCCCCTACGCTGACAAAACATTCGACCTTGTCGTCGCCAACAACGTGCTCGAGCACTTAAGCGATCCCCGCGTGGTCTTCGCTGAGGTCGTGCGCGTACTAAAACCAGACGGCGTGTTCGTGTTCAAAACTCCGAATAAGCACCACTACATGCCGACGATTTCCCGTTGCACACCCCACAGCTTCCATCAATTCTACAACAGGCTGCGCGGACGCCAGTCAGAGGATACGTTTCCAACCCACTACCGCGCCAACACCCGCCGCGACGTAACAACCCTGGCAACACAAACCGGCTTCAAGATCGATCAGATCCAGCACATCGAAGGCCGCCCCGAGTACCTCCGCATCAGCGCCGTCACTTATCTGGCCGGTGCCGCCTACGAGCGCCTCGTCAACGCATCAAGCGCGCTCCAGTCATTGCGCATTATCCTGATCGGCACATTACGCAAACCGGCTGGCTAAGCACCGCTCTCCCGGCGGCAAAGTACATCAAACGGGCGGCTTCGACTGGCCCGGCGTCACGTCCAGAAACGACCGGCACCACAACTCGATGCACATCACTGAAAACAACGTGTAGGCTGCGTCTTCACGCCCAGCAAGATCATCGGCCAAAAGCATCTGCACAGCCTTGGCATCGAAGATACCCCGGCGATTGATCGTCTGAGCCGACATCAAATCCTGAGCCATATCTTTCAGGCCGCCATGGATCCAACTCCGAAGTGGAACTCCAAAGCCTGCCTTAGGTCGCGCACGGATCGCTTCAGGAACAATACCCCGCTGCGACTCCTTAAAAATCCACTTCGCTGTGAGACCCTTATGTTTCCATTCGGCTGGAATGCGCGAGGCCAACGAAACCAGCTCCAGGTCCAACAATGGAACGCGGATTTCAACGCCGGCAGCCATACCCATTTTATCGGTATAATTGAGGTTATGATCGGTTAGAAAATAACGTCGATCCAACAGCAAACACTTCTCAAGTTCCGGAAGATTCTGCGCACCGGCAAGTGTTTGCCGGAATGGCAAATTGACTAAACCCTGTTCGATGCCGCCGAACCGGTCTTTATTGAGAATTCGCCGGACGAGATGTGGCGGCGACCATTCAAACAACGCAACAATTCTTTCATCACCTTCTCGCCCGACATTTTTCAATACTTTGGTAAGCCGCCGATGCCCTGCGCCCCTCTTGTCGGAACCATCGGCATAGTCGGCAAACTGACGCCGCATAAAACCTGGCACCGCATTCCAAGCGCCGTTGTATTTGGCAGCCGTATGACGCCGGTATCCAGACATCAAATCATCGCCACCAACCCCCGACAGCAACACTTTGATGCCTTCTTTCTGAGCCGATTTTGCGATGAGATTGGTAAGGAGGCTGGCGGGATCTGCCAACGGCTCGTCAAGTATCGACACCATGTCACCGAGGCCACGAACAATATCGTCAGGCCTGACAATAACTTCTGTAAGCTTCACGCCCAGAGCCTGTGCCGCCAATCTGGCAAACGGCAAATCGTCCGTCATTTCCGAACCGGCGCTTCCATCGATCGCCATTGTGAAACAATGAATGTTGGGCAACGACTTACGAGCCGCCGCCACAACAGCGGTTGAATCAAGCCCGCCTGACAAGAACGCACCCAGCGGTGCATCGGAAACAATTTGTCGTTCGACCGCGCGATCGACCGTTTGACGAAGTTGATCGGCACACTCAGACGCGCTCCAATCACGGCGGGGTTCATAGTCGGGCATCGTCCAATATTGCCACGTCCGAGCCAGCTTCCCCCCGCGCACAAAAAGCGCGGCACCCGGCTCAACCTTATGTACCGCCTTGAGCGGCGTGCCCTCTCCGGGACACCATAGAAACGTCAAATACTGCATGATCGCCACATCGTCGACAGTGCGATCAAGAGCCACGAGGGTCAGCAGCGCTTTCAACTCGCTCGCAAAAACGAACCCATAGGGACCTTCTGCCCAATACAGCGGCTTCACCCCTAGAGGGTCACGAGCAACAAAGAGTTCCTGCGTTTCCAGGTCAGCAATACAGAACGCGAAAATACCATTTAGCTTACGCACGATTTCAGGGCCGAAGACGCTATAACCTTCCAGAAGCACTTCAGTGTCTGAATGCCCCTTGAAAGTGACTCCCCGTCCCTCCAATTCGCGCCGGATATCTGGAAAGTTGTATATTTCACCATTGTACGTAAGAACGTACCGCCCATTGGCCGAGCGCATCGGTTGCGCACCAGCCTCCGAGAGGTCGATGATAGCCAGACGTGTATGACCAACGGCAATCGTTTTATCGACGAAAATACCGTTCCCGTCGGGCCCGCGATGCGCAAGCACCCTCAAGCTTTCCGACAGGTTCGGCAAGTTGCCTTGTTCGGCAACTGCGATTCCTACGATGCCACACAAATTCCGTACCCCAATTTCAATATCCCGTTCTCAAAGTTGTACGCGGCACTTTCCCCTAAGCACTATTTTCACAGACACGATACAATATACGCAATTGACTGCGAAACTTCTCATCCGCAGTTGGATAAGTGTCTTTCAATTGTTGCAGTCCTGCCTCGACAAGCTGGTGACTGAACCCCATATCCCGCGCGATTGCGTCAAGTGCTCCCGCAAAAGCCGCCGGATCGTGCGGATCGGCAAACAGCGCGGCATCTCCGCACAGCTCGCGGGCAAAATCGATATCGGACGTCACCAGCGGCCGCTGCATGTAAAACGCCTCGGGATAAACCGCAGTCGAGGCTTCCCGCAGCGTCGGCAACAACACAGCCGACGCTTGACCGTAAGCAACCGCAAGCTCAGCCAGCGGCAACGGTCCTAACGTCACGACCCGCCCGCCAATCCCAAGGCTTTCTGCCTCCGCCGCAATAACGCGCCACGGCTCGCTTTGGGGCGCCAGCGTCAGTCGGATCACAAAATCCAATTCCGGATTCAAACGGGCCAGCTCCGCCGCGACACGCGGCACGATCTCCAAATTCTTGTGCCGGTAATACGCCGACGGAATGAGAATGACAAACGGACCCGTCGCTGGCGCAGCCAATGGTTCAAACGTCAATAGCACCGGATTGACACTGTTACCGATGACCGAAATCTTGCTGGCATTGATCCCGGTCCGGCTTGCCAACCGCTGTCTGACAGTCTCAGTCTCCACCACCAAATGGTTCGCCCGCCCAAACAGAAACGCTCGTATTTTATTGGTCACGCGGTCACTGGATGATCGCTTGGTTTGCGGACAGTCTGCGTCATAGATCAGGTTGGGCAACGCAAACCCCATCAGGTGAGGCGCTCGCGAAACAAAGTAAGTCGGCCCAAAAACCGTAAACACGACGTCGGGTTCAAACGCACGCTCCATGGCGCGCAGCGTGCTGTTCAGTAAGATTAAATCAGCCCACGAACGCTTCCACACGAACGTCACCCGTGGGTCTGCAGCCAATTCAGGCCCGACCGCCACCCGCATCTGCTCGCACAAAACCGCACGCCAAGAAATGTCGGGGCTGGTCTGCAAATTCAACAACAGCGCAATCGCCACTTGCACGCCACCACCCGCCGATAACGGCGCACAATCCACCAGAAGTTTCATTGCGACTAACGCCCCCTAACACTCAACCGCGTTGCATTCCGCAACTTGGCAAACGCCGCAGTCACGCGCCCGCTTGCGGCTTGGTTGAGTAAAAACAATGGCCCGAACATGAACAATGCATCGGCGAAAATCTGAAAAAAGTATCCCCGCGTTTGCATATAAAAGCCGAAAAATGCCGGCACCAGAGCACAACCGGCGATCCGGGTTTCACGTCCCGTTTTCAACAGTTTCTCGACCAGCTTCGACGCTATCGCAAAATACAAGAACGCTAGAACCGGCAACCCGACCCACCCGAACTGGTACAATATCTCGACGTGCTGAGGCGCTGCCACGCCAGCCTTTTCAGCACCTTGAACGGTGGTCCCGGCAATGAAATAATGCAAGTATTGCGCAGTCGGTTTATCGGCCCAGATGAAACTGGGAATGAGGCGGGCAACACCCACCAGCCACGGCTCCAAATACACCAGCTCAGGCAACGGATTTTCGGCCGTGTAGTTCAAAACATAAACAATACCGAACTCGCCCCCAAACGACGACAAAAGCGAGTCCGATTTGATGTTGCCCAAGTTTTCAAAACTGATCCCCTGCCCATAGCGCCGGATCGAACCAATCACGTTGACCAGTACCAACGCGACCACCAGCCCGCCAGCCGCCATAGCCACTCCGATCCTGCGCCCATGCATCAATGCAAAAGCCGTAGCAATGGCCGCCAGCATGATCATGATCCGGAACCGGAAGCCGGCCTGGAGAAATATCACGAGCACAACCAGCAACAACATCAGCGAGCGCGGGCCAAACTTATCCCGAACCAGCGCGACGATCGTCAAAGGCACCATCAGATTGTAGGTTTGTGCCAGGAACGCGAACTGCGCAACACCCTCAGCGCCGATAAATTCATAATTTTCTGAGCCCGCAAGATTGAGCCGGCCAGTGACGACAAGCACGACAATGCCTACAAGCGCGACACTCCAGAAAAACCCGAATGCAAAGTTTGATACTTCTCGATCCCGCTCGCCAAACCCTGCTGGATTGGTAGCGAGTGCCCGCCAATTCATAAGGAAAGCAGCACCCGCGCCTATGACGTAAAGCGCGGCGGCAAAGTGGGTCATCTCCAAGCTAGAGATAAAAATACCCAAGAACCCTTCATCGCCCGTCGAGAGGGCAATAACCGGGATCAGGTAGAAGTAAACCAAGCTGGTCAACATCGTCATGCACGGCAGCGATACCGCGCCATAGGGCGACGACTTCGCGCTTGTCGAAAAAATGAAAATCAACGGCACGAGCGTCAACAAGCTGAGCGTCGATTCGATAAGGTCGAATTTCATGAGTTCATACCCAAGCTCTTGATGACCCTAATAAACGCCTCACCGCAAGCATCGTCGCCATAGCGCTGCGCAGCCCCACATGCCGCCAGCGACATCGCAGTCCGCTTTTCCCGGTCACTCACGATTGCCACAATGGCACCCGCGATGCCCTCGCCGCTCCGCTCGGGCACGATAAGACCCTCCACCCCGTCCGTCACTACCGACCCGCTCGACGCCGTCGTCACGACAGGAAGATCGTTGGCAAGCGCCTCGAATATCGACGTCGCCGACCCCTCGGCCAGGGATGGCAGGCAAAACATATCTGCTCGCGCGAACTCTTCGGCCATCCGTTCACGGTCGAGCACGCCCAGAAATGTCAAATCGCCCACCTCAGGCCGCGACCGGACCGTGTCCGCGACCTTACCCGCGACGACGATTTCCACGTCTGGCCGCACGGCTTTCAGGATCGTCGCTGCCTGCGCAAGATATGGCAGTCCCTTACGCAACCCAGCCGCCCCTGCAAACAAAACTCGACCCGCGACTGGCACACCCTGATGCACCATCGTCCCGCTCACGCCATATGGCAAAATCCGCATGCGACTGGCAACGAACCCCGGCAGCTCGGCCAAGTCCCGCGCGACAGCCTCCGACGGACACAGATAAACATCCGATATCTGCACCAGATGACTGACCCTCCGCCGGTAGAAATCGATCACGGATTGCGACGTTAAATTCGCCTCCCAGCCCGGCCAGCGGGCATGCTCGTCACGCTCGATTTCGAGATACTTGGGCGTAATGATGAAGTCGGTGACGATTTTTACACCCTTGCGCTTGGCAAAATCGAGGAACGAACCGCCATTGCCTTGATAGTTCAGGACAATATCGGCACCATCGAGACCGCGCCACCGGTTCGCCAGCGCAAGTGCTTCATCGGCAAGTGCGTACGCCCTCTCCTCGTGAACGAACAGGCGACTGAGCGACGCCACGTTGGGCAGCACGCTCGCCCGCAATCGCCCATCGAGCACCCCTCGCAGTGTTCGCCGTTCCAGCGCTCGCGACAACCAAGGCATCACCTTGACTGCAAGCCGCCCGGCCCTCCCGGGACCTGATACCGGCCAAGCGGCATCCGTGACGACGCTGTGCAGCAACCCCGCCGCCTCAAGCTGACGGGCATAAATATAGTTCCGCCGCGCGCCCTGCTGGATCAGCATGACCCCCATATCAGACATTGGAACGCAACGGCTTGCTGGCCCGCACTTCGACCTGGAACCAGCGCCGGTCGAGATGCCCCCACACCCGCGACGCAAGATTGAACGCCGGCCGACCGAGCCGTTGCATCTGATGAGCAATCTTTGGCGGCCACTTATGAATGTAGGCCCGCGAAAACTCGACCTCATAACCAGCCGCCTTCACGAGATTGCCCAGACTTTGCGGGCTCCACGAATAGACGTGCTGATTGATATCGTCCGCCTTGAATTTCCAGCCGATCCCTTCGCACGGGACGACAAAATGAATCCGCCCGCCAGCCTTCAGAAGCGGCAACAATGCCTGCAGTTCGCGATATGGCTCCAATGCGTGCTCAAGCGCATTGTCGGAGATGATGAGGTCCAGCGTCCCTTCCCCCAGCGCCGCCAAAGCGTCCGCAGGACTGGTAAACACGGTGACGCCGTTCGACTTGGCCATCTCACGCCCCGCCGGATTGGGCTCGATGCCAAAGCGCGCCGCGCACGTCAGGTTCGCAAGCAAAAACCCACCGCCACAACCAAAATCAAGCACTCGGTCGGACGCGCGCACCGTGTCGCGGTACTTGTCGACGTTGGCCCATCCACCAAGCCGCCCGGACTTCTGCTGCCACGCGAAATAGTCAGCGTCATAGTACGCCGAGGCGGTGGGACTTGTCTGCGAAGTTTCGGTCATGATGGCGGTCTCATTGGTCGAAAAAAGCGGGCGCGTCGCGGATCAAAAACCGCCTTTGCTCTCATCCTTGAAAGCAACGAAACCAAGTTCATACTGACTGTTCAAATCCCCGCCGTCCCGCGCGGCAAAAACCCGGCGCGAGCGGCTGAATTGATGATCGTAAAAAACGGAGTCGAGATAGTTGGGATGCACGCCACCCCACATATGCCGCCACCCAGCCAAGTTGTGATCGCGGAACCCAGAATTACCGTTCGGCGTGAATGCAACGAATGCCCCGCCCGGCTTGAGGCAGCGCCACGCAAGATCGATCACCTTGGAAGGCGCGGGAACATGCTCAAGCACGTGAGCCGAAAAGAAGCAGTCGAACGCGTTGTACAGCGGATGCCCTTCTACGATGTCATAAGGGTCGTCGACATGCCGGATGGCCAGATGATCGATGGCGTACGTCCGGCGGTCGAGCCCAATTTCATAGGAATCGACATCGTAGCCAGCCTGAGAAAACTGGTAGCTGCCATAACCCCACGAACAGCCGAAATCGAACAATCGAGCGTCGCTGCTGATGCCGTGCCGCTCCAAGAAACCGACGTAACCCGCAAAATCCCGCTCCGTCCCGGCGAAATTGGACGCCTTCAGCGCGGCAATCTCGTCCAGGCTCGGGCAGATCATCGCCGTCCCCTGCTGATAGTGAAAGTTATAAAACACCCGGTTGAACTCTTCTGAATCCGTCGGCGTGCGGAACATGAGCTTGCAGTCGTCGCAGCGCTTGAGCGTCGTCACCACAAACTTGCGATCCACAACTTCGCCGTGATCCGACCCGCAATTGGGGCAGCGCGCGCCTGACGCCAGCGGATAACGCGCGGCACTGCGGAGAAGATAACTGAACTTGCCCATATCGCGTATCAACCTTTGGATTGGTTCGTGGAAATCGGTTTCACCGCAGGCATCGACGCCCGCGACCGCGTCGCTAGCAACGCAAGCGTTTGAGCCGAACGAAACAAGTTCGCTCCGCTTGGGCGGGTGCTCATCCAATACTGGTCTGGAAACTTTGCTCTGATGACCGGCAAATCGTCAAACATCGAGTACGAGTAGAACACGCCGTCTCCCTCGCTGAAATGGTAGCCCTTGAACCCCGTTCGGGCATAGTCATACGCGCGCCACAACCCAAGCGCCCGCAACGCCTGCTTGATCACCCTGTTGGGCAAACGGCCCTGGCCGAAATTGTTGGCATCCGAGATAAACACAGCCGCGCGCGCCACCCGGCACATTTCAGCCACCGCACGCTTATGATCTGCAATGTGATGCAAGACGCCAAACGAGCACACGAGGTCGAACGAATTGTCCTCGAACGCCAGCGACAGCGCATCGCCCTCGACCAATTCACTCGCGCTGAGGCCATTGCGATGCCCCACCTCACGCAGCGCCGCCACGGGCTCAACCCCCCGCAACTCCACCCCCGGAACGGTCTTGAGATAGTGCAGCACGCGCCCGGTGCCAGACCCGACATCGAGCACGCTCACATACCCGCGCTGCGCGATCATCGCTGCAAGCCAACCCAGCGCAATGGCGTGCTCATCGGCACCATCGACATGTGTGGCGTCGTAGTCGGCTGCCGTCCTCGCGTAATATCCAGTTTGGATGGCGCGCGCCTCGTTGGTCCCGGTCTTGGTCGGAGCCATCATATCCCCCTACGCCGCTGCGCGCTGCACGGC
>JANOVN010000046.1:0-1707 GCA_031417455.1 Hyphomicrobiaceae bacterium
TGATGCGAAAAGGGTCGCTCCGGCGATCTGGAAAACCCGCCAATTGTCATGGGCTTCAAGCAAGCCCGACGGGATGTTTGGGACCAGATCAGCGGATCACATCAGGGCCAGCAGTCAGAAACGGCTGCAAAGTGGGGGGGAAACTCCCGACAAAACAGGCCGGACACATGACTTGCACCCGACCAAACGCATCATTCCGAAATCTCTTGCAACGACGGCGCCGTCCACACATGACAAGCTGAGAAAAGCCGCTGCGGTGCGCACGGGATGAAAAGTAGGGCAATGTCCGGGACGGCATCGCTGAAAGTGTTGGGTTTCCCCCGGATCAAGTGTCCGGGGTCAACCCAACACGTATCAAACCTCTTCGTCGCCTTCGGTGACGCCGATGATGCCGGCAACGTCGCCTTCTTCTTCCTCTTCCTCGAGGAAGGTTTCGTCGGCCTCGGCGGCCACGGGCTCGTCGTCGCCTTCGATTTCGGGCAGCACTTCGGCGCCTTCGGCTGCGTCGTCGGCGACGGCTTCGGGCTCAGCGAAGACAGGCTTCTTGGCAGCCTTTCGGGCGGCTTTTTCTTCGGCGGCAGCGGCAGCGATGGCGGCCGACGAGATGGCGACGTTATAATTCGCGCCGCACATCGGGCACATGATCGGGTCGCGTTCCAGGTCGTAGAAACGCTGGCCGCAGGTTTGGTTCTGGCAGGTGCGCTTCATGCCGCGCGCTTGCTGCTTGGTGGCCATGGGAATGCCTTTAGGTTTCGATGAGAAAAATGAACGTGCGGTCTGCCATAGGCGGATGAGATAGTCAAAAAGCAAATGAGCGCGTGGGGGGCGGCGCTCGCGCCGGGTCGCGTTGCTCCCTAAGCCGCTACGCGGCTTGAAGGGGGTGTCTGACTGCCCTTGATTGGCTGGCTTGGAGTTGACACTGGTTAGATGCGTCGGCTCTATGCGCGGGAAGCTCACAAACCATCACGAAAGTTGTCCGACCGTGTCACATCATACTGCTACGCCGCGTCCGTTGTCTGCCAAGAGGGCGTCGAGTTTGAAGGGGACCGTGCGGGTGCCGGGGGATAAGTCGATTTCGCACCGGGCGCTGATTTTCGGGGCGATGGCGACTGGTAAGACGCGGATTACAGGGCTTTTGGAGGCCGAGGACGTGATCAATACGGCCAAGGTGGTGGCGGCGCTGGGGGCACCGGCGGCCAAGGTTGGCGACGTGTGGGAGGTTTTGGGCCGGGGAGTGGGTGGGTTGCACCAACCTGACGGGCCGCTGGATTTTGGCAATTCGGGCACGGGGACGCGGCTGATGATGGGCGTCGTCGCCGGGCACGATATGACGGCGACGATGATCGGCGATGCCTCGTTGTCGCAGCGGCCGATGCGGCGGGTTCTGGGGCCGCTCAAGACGATGGGCGTGGCGGTCGAGGGTGACCGGGAGACGTTGCCGCTGACGATGCAGGGTAGCGCGGATCTGGTACCCATCGAGTACGTTCTGCCGGTGCCGTCGGCGCAGGTGAAGAGCGCGATTTTGATCGCGGGCGTTCATGCGGCGGGGGAGACGACGGTCATCGAATCCGAGCCGACGCGGGATCATACGGAGCGGATGCTGCGGGCGTTCGGGGCCACCGTGCGGGTGACGAAGCGGGGCGACAAAACGGCGATCACGGTCGTGGGGCAGCCGGAGTTGACGGGGCGCGATATCGTGGTGCCGGG
>JANOVN010000047.1:0-3492 GCA_031417455.1 Hyphomicrobiaceae bacterium
TGCAGTGGCACGCGTCCACGCTCTTTGTGGTCAATTGAGACCACGACGTTTTCGCCGTCCTTGCTGAGCCACGCATCCTGGGTGGTGACGTAGAGTGTATTGAGGTGGCGGCGCATGGGTCAGGCCTTGTCCTTAGGAGGCTCCGGCACAGGTGCCGACGCATCGGCAATCTGTTGGGCAAGCCAAGCCGATACCGATATCTTGCGCGAAAGGCGTTTGGGTTGGCATAGCTCGTTGAGCGAACAATTGGTGCACGTTGATTTGGCATAGACGGGCGGCGGCGTTTGATGACCGTCGAGCAAGGCGCGCGTCTCGATGGCGACTTGCTCGGTCAGTTGCCGTAACCCGGCATCGAGCGGCACTGCCACGCGCCGCCGGGTTTCGCCGTAAAAGAGGGCACCCTCGTCGAGGACGACGTCGAACATTTCTTCTAGCGCCATCGCCTGGGCGCACAGCTGCACCTCGTCGGCGCGGTGCGATTTGGGTTTGCCGCGCTTGTATTCAACTGGAAACGGTCGCCATTGGCCGCCGTGTCCTTTCTTGGTTTGATCCGCGCATTTGTGCATCTCAACAAGGTCGGCAATTCCGGAGACACCAAGCCGCTTGGAGACCAGCGGCATCGCCGTGACGACCCGGACGCCGCGCCGCTTTTCGGTGCCAGCTTGCGCCGTTGCTTCGTGCAGCACGCGCCCCTCAGCCGTCAACCGGTTCTCCGCCCACGCCTGTTCAACATGGATCAGCGCGCACTGACGCGGGCAGAACAGGTAATGCTGCAAGGCGGAGAGGGGGACGAGGTCGGCGAACTCGCCACCGACAGTAAGCGATGCGCCAAAGTCGGTGGGGGTGGTCATGCGATGAGCTCAAGAATTTCGACACCGGGGGGAAGTTCGGATGCATCGACGGTGACGTTGTAGTCCTCGTACCGGCGACGTAGCGTGACGTCGGGCTTGGGTGTCACTTTAACACGCGCAAATAACTTCTGGGCCTGGGCATTACCCAGCTTGGTCGCGTGCTTGAACACAATCAGCCGGTGCGCCCCCATCAGGCCGCGTGCCGCCGAGCGGTCATTCTCGAACATGTTGTTGAGCGCCTCCCAGAACAGTTCGAGATCCGCATCGGAAAAGCCTGTACGCTCGGCAAGGCTGGCCGAAATGAAGCCGTGGCCACGATAAAGCGCATAGGGCACGATGTGTTTGCGGCCCATGGTTCGCTCTTTATCTGCGTCCTTTTCATTCGTGACCGACGACCGGGTGATCGTAATTTCCTGCGGCGTGATGGCTTCGATTGATTCAGCGAAGGTCAGCTGAACCGGCCCTCGCACCTGACCGCAATTCACGTCGGTCGTCATGACCGCGCCGAACGTGCGGATGTCATAGAAGTTGCCACACATCCAGTCAGTCAAGAGTTTGGCTTTTTCGACCTCGCGAGGTAGTTTCGCGTATTTCGTTTTTGCGTCGGGCGGAATATCTTTAGCGACCCAAGCACGCTTGTGCGTGTCGTTCAAAACTGCCCGCTCTTGCATGTAGATTTCGTGCGGCGGCCCGCTTTGGCTGGCTTGCACGTAATTGCGGACTTTGCGCTTGAGGCATACGTCTGTGACGAGACCCATCTGTGATTGGATTTCCTGACGCGGCATGTTGCCGTTATCCGGATCGCCATTTGGGTTGCCGTTCTTTACGTCGAACAGGTAGACGAAATCGTAGCGGTTCTGGATGGCGGACATGGGGATCACTCGTTGGTTTCGGTGGAGTCGTCATTCTCGTCAGTGGCAGCGCTGGCATCGTTGCCAAGCTCAACCGTATTTCCCGTCGTCTTTTGGCGCTTCTTTTCTGCAGCCGCAGCGGCCCGCGCTCGCGCGTCGGCGCGTTCTTGGTAAAAGCCAATAAAGAATAGTCCTTGATCCTGAACCGGAAGCTGAGGCTCAAATTCTTGGAACTTCGAAACCAAAGATTCGATTTGCAGTTCAAGCGCGTGGCCGATGGATTTGTTTTTTTCTGGGTTCCGACGATTGCCAGACGCATCTATTCTATCAGAATGTCCGCGCTGCATGCGCCGACAATGGCGGCGTGCATTCTGGATGATTGATGGAAATATTAGCGCAGGGGTCGCGGCTGCTGCACCAAGATATTTATCAGCGAGCGACGAATTCACTTCACCCAAACTTTGGTATTGGGCATTGTCCAGCACCGCAAACAATTGCCCCAGCCGCCGAGCTGGATTTTCGTCATTCGGATCGGTCCTCATCAAATACTCCTTGTCGGTAAGCGTTCCAGCTATCCGCTTGGCGCGGACGATGCAGGCTTTCAATAATTCGACACGGCGGCGGTCGATGTGGCCGTCGCTGCGGATGCGCATCACGAGCGTCGACAGCACCGTTGCCGGATAGGGTCGCTCAGGATTGAGCACCGCGCGCAGGAAGTCGCCCGCAAGCTTTGGCGACACATCGGCCGTGCTGTATTTCGGTTTACCATCGGAGCCGCGGCGTGACGGCGAGGTGCAGGACAACACCTGCCACAGCAGTGGCGGCGGGCCGCGACGCGGCGGGTCTGCAATTTCGAGTTCCTGCCAATATTGGTGGAAGGCTTTCCCGAGGGTGCCAAGCGTAGTCGCCTCCCAGAAGCGGATGGAAAGGCGGGCCTGATTGGGAGCTAGGCCGAGGATGTAGAACCGCGTACCCTCGCGAAGCTTGAGATCGGGTGCGTCGAGGGGCAATCCCTTTTCGATCCGCTCCATGGCCTTTCGCCGAAGCGTGTTTAATTCCTTGGCGTCAGCGTCAGCACTGTCGTCGTTTAATGTCAGAGCCCGTTGCGCAAAGAGCGCGTCGCCCAACGCTTCGGCCTGCGCGGCCTCATCTTGATCGGCAGCTTCGGCCCAATAGACCGTCGTCGCGTCGCCGATCTGCACATGCTGTTGGCTACTGCGTAACAGCAGCTTGTTGAGCGCGGTCGTATAAGCAAATGTTGCTTGTTCAGACACCGGGGCATTGAAGCCTTGCACTTTGCCGTAAGAGGTAAACGAGTCTTGGTTGAACGAAACGATCGAGCCGCCGGCCTGCTGGGCACCGCGCACGCCCTTGATCGCTGGATGCAGTCGCGCGATGGGCTGCTGGTCGCCGAGCACCAAGCACATGCCTGTTGTTGCGTCGTTGCCCCCCTCGGCACGCATCGATGCCCACAATGCTTTGGCCGCTGGCCGTTCGTGAATGTGGCGGTCTGTATCAAAGTCGAGCCGGAACACGACATTGGTGTCGATCATTTCAGCGGCAGCTGGCAGGTCACCGTAGCTCTGTGGCTGCCATGACAGCAGGAAGCGATGCAGCGCTCTTAGGCCCTCATCGGCGCTATCGCCCAACACGGAATGCGCAGTTGTGAAGCGCTCGAAATAGGCAGGCTCCTCCGCGAATGGCGATGCGCCAGCCTTCACGGCGTCTTTTTCGGTCGCCTCCATGCCAAATACAAAGGCGGTCTTGTCCCACAAGAATGCAGCGGCTGG
>JANOVN010000048.1:0-7851 GCA_031417455.1 Hyphomicrobiaceae bacterium
CACGATTGGTGACACAGTGGGGCCAGACACCTTGCGTGCCGCCCAGCAGAACAAATGATGCCGGTTCTAACTTTGCAGTGTAAGCTGAATTTTGATAGCGCGACCTATGGCAACCCGTTAATCTCTGCACTGTTCCCGTCAGCTTAAGTGGATTCACAGATGCCGGAACCGATCGTTTTCGTAAGCTATCGCCGGTCCGACAGTCAGCATGTGACTGGACGATTGAGAGCGCGCTTCGTGCCGCGCCATTTCTCGGACCCGGAAGTGTTCATGGATGTGTCCGACATCGACAAGGGGGCCGATTTTGTCGATAAATTGAATGAACAGCTCGGATGTTGTCAGGTGGCGCTTGTCGTCATTGGCAAGACTTGGCTCTCAGCCACAGACGCCAACGGACGCCGCCGCATCGATGATCCCGGTGACTTCGTTGCGCGCGAGGTTGTTGCCTGCATGACGCGCGGCATCCCGGTGATCCCGGTGCTGGTCGATGAAGCAAAAATGCCAAGCGCTGCCGAACTACCGGAGTTCCTGAAACACCTCACCACCCGCAATGCGACGTTTCTGGTTCACGAGCGCTTCGAGCAGGATGCGGACGCACTGGCGCGTGAGGTGAAGCGGCTCGTTGGTCGGCCCGACGACGCGGAGCTCGATGTTTTGAAGCTGCTGTTTTCGTTCAAGGGATTTGCGACACGTCGGCAGTTCTGGATCGGCATCGGTGCAATGCTGGTGCTCCAGCTGCTGGTCCTGATTGGATTGCTGTGGGCACTGGAGCTGCCTGTGGCGGGCTCGTTCCTGAACCTCGAGAAGCTGCCGGTCAAACAGCAGGCGTTGATTCAGTTGGCCATGCTGCCGTTTTTATGGCCGACACTCGCGATCGCCTGGAAGCGCGTCCGTGACCTCGGCCATGGTTGGGCTTTTTTCCTGCCCGTGGTCGGTGCCGGCGCGGCTCAGACTTGGTTTGCGCTGACCAACAAGCCCGCCGACGCATACACGGCTTCGATGGTGTGCCTCGTTCTGTTGCTCGTGCTTGGAGCGATCAAGGGGACGCGGTTTGTGGCCGATGGGGCAGCGGACTGATCTATGATGCAACAGTGAATGGAGGACGAGATATGCGCGTTACTACACTCAAGCTCGTGTGCGCTGGCCTGGTTGCTGCCAGTATCGGCATAACCCTGTCACAGCCGACCGCCGCCGCCAAGATCGTGGTCAATGATTCGCGTTGCAAGCAACTTCTGGCCGATCCAGCCAACCTTCCGGCTCTGGAAAAGCAGCTCAAGGAGGGCAAGGCCATAGGGCCAGCAGATACCATCGATTGCAAGGTGCCTGCGAGCACTTCGGCAAGCCAGAAGAATTTTCCGCTGACGACACTGGTGCCCGCTTTCAAAGGCGTGTTCTGCCGGAAGAAGAACTCCGACGAGTTGGCGGAATGCGCCAAAGCCGCCGACAAAGCCGCGCGCAAGACTTGCGAAACGAGTGAAGAGGCGCGCTTCAAGATAGCACGCAAGGCATGCTGAGCCGTCGCCGTCGAGCATAGCTATTGCGGTTGATAGGTGGCGTCGAAGGTTTCTTTGTTGTTTCCATACAGTTCGTCGCCGTTCTGGATCAGGTAGCCCTGGTCTGCAGTTTGAAGCTCACCCCATGGGGCCATGAGTTCAAAGCCGCCTGCGAAATAGATCGCCATCACGGGGGCCTTTGAGCGATAGCACTCGCCCAGCTCGCACTTGGTTTCGTCGCGCGTATAGAGTTCGCTGAATTTGTCGCGCTTGATAACGTATGTGTTGGTGTGTCCTGCGGCGTCGCGCAGGACCTCACGGTTGGGCGATAGATTGGTGACGATGGCATCGCCCGGCTCCGCGACGGCTTGCGTCTCGATGCCGTTCCAGCGTGTCTCTATTTGTTCGCGGCTTTGGGCCAAGCGGGCTGTGACGAAGCCGGTTTTGGTGGCGCGAAAGGCTTCGACTCCGAGTGCTGCCGCCGCTTTGGCGAAATCGCCGGGGTCTAACCTGACGGGGGCGACCAATCGTGGCGCTCCTGGCGGCGGGCCTACCGTTTTGATTTCAAACATGGGGCATTCTCCATGACCGCCTTGATGCTCCCCCCCAGGGAAAAGATAACTTACACTACTCCATTCGACTGCCTGGACAGGCTTGGTGAAACAGTGACTTTTGCGTTGCGATTATAGCATGTGACCGGTTACGATGCCATCAGCTGGCTGCGTTGTTTTACGTTTCCAGACGTCTGCTCTTTTCAAGTATCGAACTTTAGTGCACGCTGATCCTATTTCGCCCAAGTGTTTTTTGCGTATGGGGGGTTGTTATGTTCGACATCGAGTTGCTTCGCCGTCTGAATTTGAACGCGGCTATGTCGGAGGCCGATGTCGCCGAAGGGCGGGACGGTCGGGATTATCAAGAGCCGTCTTTTCTTGAAGCTGTGAAGCCACGCCATGTGGTTCCAAACCTGACCGATGCCGAAGTTGCGCTGCTGATTTCGGACGAGGCGCGCGACGCGGTCGTCGGTTTTGAAGTTTCAAGCCGCAAGGAATACGAACGCAAGTACATCCACCCCGAGGCGCCCGCAGGGGACTCCGGCATTACCGTTGGTATCGGCTATGACCTGGGCTACAATTCCGAGGCGGATGTTCGAAGCCACTGGAACGGTCTGCTGGCGAACGACCAGATCGAAAGAATGGTCAAGGCTTGCGGGCTCAAGGGTCCGAAGGCGCGCGCTTGCCTGCGTGATTTTAGCGATATCACCGTGCCGTGGGACGTGGCCATGGACGTCTACCGGCGCTCGACGATGCCGCGCTTTGGGCGAAAGGTGCTGAACACTTTTCCAAATGCAATCGAAACCAAGGGGCATGCGTTCGGTGCGCTGTTTTCACTGGTCTATAATCGCGGGGAATCGCTGCAAGGGGATTCGCGGCGCGAAATGGCCGCCATCCGAGACTTGATGGAGCAGCGTGCCTTCAACAAGGTCGCGGAACAAATGATTGCCATGAAGCGGGTCTGGGAGGGCCGGGCTGGATTTCGCGGCGTGCTGCTCCGGCGAGATGCGGAAGCTATTTTGTTCAAGCGTGGCCTTGAACTCATGCGAACGCCCGCAGGGGCGGCGGATGTAGCGCTGGCAGCAGGCGCGGCTCCGGCTTCGCCAGCGTCCTCGCTCGAGGTTGCAGCCACGGGTGACGACGCGTATCTGGGCGATGCGCGATTTTATGAAGAACAACCAGAAGACCCCAACGCGCCTATTGGTCTTGAGGCAGTCGAGGGTTGGGAGAAGGTGACTTGGCCTGATGATGGCGATGCACCAGACTACAGTCATATCACCGACCGTTCGTTGAAGGGTCAGCCGTTTACGCTCAATGCGCGCGTTATGGAGCTGTTGATCAGACTGAATGATTTCGAGCCGCGGCGCGACCAGAACCGGATCGTGTTTGCACTGCGCGGAGCCCATCTCGTTGCGTCCCCGACCGACATGGAACCGCAGTTGAAACAGCTTGATCGAGAGGCGCTGACCCTGCGGGATGTGCGGCCCAATCATAAGACTCAGAACTGCGTGATCGGTGTCTATGATCTCACGTCGGGACGATTGTCGGGCTTTTCGTCGTCCACCGTTCCGCACCGGCGCGCGGTCTATGAATACAAGGAGACGCACAAGGCCGGGAACATGATGCCGGCCGGTTGCTACAGTTACATTGTGGGATGGCATAAGGTTGGCCAGCCGACAACGGTTCCGGGATGCCTGACGGAAGCAGGCAATCGCAAGGCGGTGCTGCGGTCGATCAACGACCTGCGATACGATACCGCCGATGTCTGGGAAAATCATCAATCCCATGGCGACAACCTTCATCCCGCGAGCAGTGATCGTTCGGCAAAATTCTCGTCGTATGGGTGTCTCGTCGTCAACGGCCGGTATGAGGTCAACGGTAGCGATAGAGCGCGCGGGACCCACACCGGTGAATGGGGCGAATTCCGCGCCAAGCTCGGATTAAAGGCGCCGGGCACGGGAGACCACGACAAGAAGTTCGATGTCGTCGTGTTGACGGGATTGGAGGCGGCGATCGCGGCGAAGCTGTGCGCCGCTAGTTCCGACGGCGATCCCCCGGAAGCGCGCGATCTGCTTGGCCGGTTGCGTCAAGGCTCGCGCGGCGAACGGGTGCTGCGCTTGCAGAAGGCACTCGGTCAGCCGCAGACCGGGCGGTTCGATCATGTTCTAGCCAAGGTGGTGGCCGACCGGCAAAAGCAGGAGGTCGGGAAAGCCGACGGCGTCTATTCTCCGGCTATGGATCAACGCACGAAATTCGACGTGTTTGCTCCATTGCCCGTGCTCGTGGCGGTGCTTGCACAAGGCGTTGGGAACGCTGGCAGGCTTGAAACAGCGGGTGGCGCGGCCCAGACGCTCGAAGCGCGCCAAGCCATCGACGACTGGCACTACCAGCTTGGACTCTATGAGACCGCCTCGCGCCGCGAAGGTCGCCGGATCGACGACGGCAATCTCGAGGCTTTGGGAGAGGTCAATCTTGAATTCGGCATGTCGACGCTGAAGGCAATCGGGGCCAACGTCGCCCGCGATCTCGAGTTCAAACTCAAAGATTATGTGTGCCAACAGGTGTCGGCTCAAAACGACGGCATTCGCAGGAAGATCGATGATGCGTCCGCCAAAGGCACGAATATGGTGCGCGAAGTGTTAATCACGACGCTCACGAAAATTTCCGTGTTTATCCCGCGTGCGCTTATCGAACCCGTCGTGGATGTGGTGATCAATAATGTGGTGATGCCGACGCTGGGTGGTCCGGGGCAAGCTGCCATGGGGCAGCTCGGGCAGGGTTCGGATTGGCTTTGCCAACAATGGTCGAGCAATATAACCAGCCGTTATACGGCTCAAGGGGGGGCAGCTATCGCTCCTGCGCCCGCATCACCTCCCGCCCTTTCAGCGACTGTCGTAGCCCCGGCTGCGACTGCGGCGGCCCCTGCTCCCAGCTCACGAGTGATGGAGTTGTTTAAGCAGATCCAGCAGGCAGCCTCGGGCGACCGGCCTAATGGCGCGGCGGCGCAGCGCTACATCAAGGAATTGCACGGAGAGATTGACCGTTCGGGGCAGTCGCTTAGCGGCGAGCAGATGAAGTCGTTGCTGGCCATCATGTCGGACACGCGGATTCTTCAATCAAACGCGGGCGGCCCCGACGTCTTGGCGCAGGTGGACGGGATCAAGGCGGTGCTCAACACGGTGCCCGTCGATAAGGTGGCGCTGGAGGCCGCAGTCGATCAGCTATACCGCGATCTTGGCGATGCGCGATTGCAGGTGCCGCTCGCTGTGTCCAAGGGATTGCTGCGTATGTTGCGCAACGCGCGCCAGTTCGATCACCTCTCACGGGTGGCCGACCGGCTTATTACTCGAAATCCGGCGCTGCTTGGCGTTCTCTCGGTTCCCTACGCGCAGGGCTTGATTGATGGCGGACGCCTGATCGCTGGTATTGAGGTTCTGACCTCGGCTGAACAGAGCGGCAAGCTGACGAGCGACGAAGCGCGGGAAGTGGACAGTCTGCTGGGGCGCGCACACAAGCAGATCTACCTGAACTTCGTGCGAACTCAGAGCGATGCCAAGTCGCTGGAAAAGGACATGGGTCCCCATCTTGCCGCGTCGATCGAGAATTATGCCAAGCGGTATGACCCGGCTCATCCTGGCGACACGTATTACCCTGGCATCAATGTCGTGGCATTGCTCAAGCGAGCCAAGCGCGACGGCATCGCGGTGACGACCAAGTGCGGGGAGGCGGACGATATCGCACGCGCGATCATACCCGTGATCGAGCCGGCGGGGGAGATCGGGAGCGATTGCTGGCAACTCGCCACACTCGGCGAGGCCTATCTTGCGATCGGCGATCTTGAAAACGCTGCCAAGTGGTATGGCCGTTTTGCGAAGCATCCCCAGGTTTCCGCCTTTGAACTCAACAGCGCGATCCGGCAACTTGAAGAAGTGTGGCAGCTCAGTGCGGAACAGACTGGAGCCGGCGCCATCGTGACGGGTCTGAAAGTGGTGCTGGCGCAAAAGGACGGTGGCTCGATTACGCTCAAGCCGAAAGAACAACGGGCTCTTGTCAATGCCCAGACTGTCCAGTTCGAGAAGCATTTCGAAACCAAAACCGACGGTGGCGTCTACATCAACTTCGGGCTCCTGAAACAAATCGTTCATTGTGGCGATGCGGTCGCCGCCGTGCAAAAGCCGGTCGGCCAGTCTTGGGTCAACCATGGAACGGCGTTTCTTGTGAAGGGGAGCGATTTTTCGCCCGAACTTTCCGATGAGAAGAGTTATCTGCTGACGAACGCGCACGTGATGTGGGACTTTGACCAGCCGGGGTATGGCAACAGCACGGAAACCTCGGGCTCGCCGGTGGACTGGCGGCAAGTGCGGTTCGTGTTTGAGAGCCATCAGGCAGACGGACGGGTCGAACCATACACTTGCGCGCGGGTCGTGTGGCAATCGCCCAGTACAAAGCACGACGCGGTGCTATTTGAACTGCGCGAAGCCGTTCCGCGCGAGCGTGGCGCGCCGCTTGCCTTGGCAGGGCGGGAATTTTCATTGCGGGTCGTCGAGCCCGGCGGTGCGCCGCCCACGCGGTTGTCGGTTCTGGGCCACCCTGGCGGTCGGGAACTGGCGCTGTCATTTGTTGGGTCCATCCAGCAAAACAACGCGATCCTCGTCGACAAAGGCCCTAGGGACGCGAGTGGCGAGCCTGTGTTCCTCCATTACAGCACGCCAACCGAAGGCGGGAACTCCGGCAGCCCCGTTTTCTGCGCGGTTACGTGGCGGGTCGTGGCGTTGCATCATGCGGGATTTCCGGACCAGGGGCGACCGAGGCTGGGGGGAAAACCGGGCAGCAATCTCGCCAACGAGGGGATCTGGATCGAGTCGATCCGGGCGGCGGTGAAAGAGGCCATCAGCACTAAAGAGAGCGGACGGCCCCGCTGGTGGAGCAAGGGTCGGCCGCCGTCGGCTTGAGCAAAGGTTTTCGCTGGGAGTTCTCGTATGTCAGAGTCGCAGCCGGGCTGGTTCAGTCGCGTTTGGGAAAGCTTGTTTGGGCCGGAACTTTCCGACCCTGTCGCCGGGCCGACGTGGCGTAAGCGGATCGCCGAACCGCCCTCGACGCTGGAGGCGCGCCGGGCGCGGCCGCGATATCACCCGCCGGCCGAGAGCATGCATGAAAGTGTGCTGCCGGAGCCAGCACCACGGGTGGCGCCTGCGGCGACTTGGGTTTACCAGTTGCAAAAAATCGACGTCGAAAGGATTGCGGCGTCGCGTGCCGACGTGGCGGTGATCGACTACTCGCCCGACGGCGATCCCAAGCGACCTTTTACGGCTGACGAAGTTGCGCGGATGAAGCAAAAGCCTGGTGGCGGCCAGCGCAAGTTGATCTCGTATATGAGCGTCGGTGAGGCCAACAAGGCGTGCTTTTATTGGGACAATCGCTGGGTGAGCAAAGCTGGCAAGAAAACGAGCGCTGCGCCCGGCTGGCTCGACAAACCGAATTCTTCGGGCTGGGAAGGGGCATGGAAGGTCAAGTTCTGGGACCAGGGGTGGCAGGCCATCATTATCGACCGGCCCGACAGCTACTTGAACAAGATCATCGATCAAGGATTCGACGGTGTGTACCTCGATATCATCGATGGTTATGCCTACTGGATGGATGACGAACGGGGAAAGGCTGTGCGACCCTCGGCAGGGGACGATATGGTGGCGTTCGTGGCGCGTATCGGGGAGCATGCGCGAAAGGTTCGCGGGAAAGCCGATTTCCTAGTGGTGCCGCAGAACGGCGAAGGGCTGCTGCAGAATGTAGTGTACCGCAATGTGATCTCG